>NZ_JBNLXQ010000010.1:0-124475 GCF_053840905.1 Caproiciproducens sp. | reverse complement strand
TGCACCGGCTGTTTCTGCTTACCAATCGCTTTACCATAGAAAAAGGCCCGCATCTGCGGACCTTTTTCTATGGTCGAGGTGACTGGACTCGAACCAGCGGCATCTTGGTCCCAAACCAAGCACTCTACCAAGCTGAGTTACACCTCGCCGCTGACGATATGCACGGTAAAATTTCCCGCACCGTGCGGCTAAAAGCTTTCGCTGTCAATGGCGGCCAACCTGCGCCCGCGTCATCGGGCAGCTTTATTATTATATGTAATATGCGGGTCATTGTCAAGCGGATTGATAAAATCAGCGGTTTTTTGGCAGACTATAACCGGACGATTTTCCATTTGAATTTTCGCCCGTCCACCGGCTCCACGCGCAGCAAAGCCGGCCGCGCCCGCCGAAAAAACGAAGGTCACTCCCGGTTGTTCAGCTCAATTTTAAAAACGTATTTGTCCCCCCGCACCACGGAGGAAGTATATTCCACCAGGCAATCCCCTTCATAGCTGAAGCGTTCCAGCAGGATGCAGGGAATTCTGGGGGAAATCTTCAGCAGCTCGCACTGTTCGGAATCCGGAAGAATGGGGATAAAGGTTTCGGTTGCGCGATCCGCCTTCAGGCCGTACTTGGTGCTGAGGTAATCATAAAGCGACCGGCTTTCCACCGCATCCACATCGATATGCACGAACCGGTTTTTCGGCAGATAGGTGGTTTCAATGACCAGCGGATAGTCGCGGGCCGAGCAAAGCCGCACCAGCTTGTGGTAAGCTTCCCTTCTCTCCGCCCTGAGCTTCAGGGCGAGGCTTCGGCCGAGGGTAATCGTTTCGTAGGTTAAGACATGGCTGTGAAAGGAGATATTCTTATTTTTCAGGTCATCGGTAAAGGTATAAAACTGGGAAAGGCTTTGCTCAAACACCTTTGGCTTTACAAAGGTACCGATGCCATGGATGGTATAGACCATGTGCTCCTCTTCCAGCAGAGCCAGCGCCTGCCTTACGGTCGACCGGCTGACTTTATACATCTGGCACATGTCGCGCTCCGACGGAAGCAGGCCGTTTTCGGGGTATTCGTGGCTGTTGATGTACTGCAGGATATGGTCGTGCAGTTCCTGATACAATGGCAGACTCGGCATTGCAGATACTCCTTTCCCGTCCTTTTCGACAGCAAATAAACCATCGTCAATTTAAATAAAAACCATGGCACTATTCTATCATAAAAAGACCTATTGTACCAGTGGTATCGATTGAAATTGGGGACCTGTTTTTGAACTGGTTGAAAAAAAGTCATAATCATTGTATTTCTGTTCATGATATGTTAAAACTTATCTAACAAATCTGAAACAACTGAACGAGGGGTGATTTTAAGTGGGAAATCCAAACATACTGTTGACGAGAATCGACAACCGCCTGGTCCACGGCCAAGTGGGGGTCACCTGGACGGCGACGCTGGGTGCAAATCTGCTTTTAGTCGCGGACGACGACGTGGCTCACGATGAAATACAGCAGCAGCTTATGGCAATGACTGCTGAATCTTCCAGCGCGGGAATCCGTTTCTTCACTTTGCAAAAGACCATCGACATCATCGGCAAAGCGGCTCCCAGCCAGAAAATCTTCATTATCTGCAGGACTCCGGCGGCTGTGCGTACTCTGCTGGAAGGCGGCGTTCCCATTAAGGAAGTCAACGTGGGAAACATGCATTTTACCAGCGGCAAGCGTCAGCTGAGCAAAAAGGTCTATGTCAACGACAAGGACATGGAGGATTTGCAGGCGATTCAGGCGATGAATGTAGATCTCTATATTCAGGATGTCCCGGGCGACATCAAAGAGCACATACCCAAGAAATAAATCCATTGGAGAGGAAAGGGGGAACATCACCGGCATTATCGGCAGCTTTACCGTATGGCGAAACTTCTGGAACAAAATAAAAGGGGGAAAAACCAATGGCAATTACTTTAGCTCAAGGCATTGCGCTCGCTATTATGGCAATTATAGTCGGCGTTGACTTCTGGCTTGAGGCTTTGTTTATTTTCCGGCCAATCATCGTCTGTACTCTGACGGGTATCATTTTAGGCAACGTTCCGTTGGGGCTCATGGCGGGCGGACTGACGGAGCTGGCCTTCGCGGGCCTTACGCCCGCCGGCGGCACACAGCCGCCGAACCCTGTTCTGGCCGGCGTCATGACCACGGTCATCGCCTACACCACGGGAAAAGATCCCGCGACGGCAATCGGCCTTGCCCTTCCGTTCAGCTTCCTGATGCAGTACATCATTCTGTTCTACTACTCCAGCTTCTCTCTGTTCATGAAGAGGGCCGACAAATACGCGGAGGAAGCGGACGCCAAGAGCCTTACCCGCCTGAACATGCTCACAACGGGAATCGTGGCCGTCACCTACGGCGTTGTCGTCTTCCTCTGCGCCTATGTCGCGCAGGACGCGATGCAGGCCCTCGTAAAGGCAATGCCCGAATGGCTGACCCACGGCTTTGAGATCGCGGGCGGCATCCTTCCGGCGGTCGGGTTCGGTATGCTGCTGAAGGTCATGCTGAAGGGCGAATTCGTCCCATACCTTATTTTAGGCTTTGTCATCGCAAGCTTTATTCCTTTTTCCAATCTGCTGCCGGTCGCCGTCGTCGGCGTGGCCATGGCGCTGATTGTGTTCAACAATGAAAGAAACAACAGAAAGACCGCGGCTGCAGCCGGTGTTGCAGCGGAAGGAGAGGGAGATGACGGCAATGAAGGAATCTGAGAAGAACACGGCTCCTGAGAAAGTGCTGACCAAAAAAGACATTACCAGGCTCGGCTGGCGGTCTTCCCTGCTGCAGGCCAGCTTCAACTATGAAAGAATGCAGAGCGGCGGCTTTTTGCTGGCGCAGATGGACTGTCTGAAGAAAATCTACAAGGACGACAAGCAGGGCCTGTCCGAAGCAATGACGGACAACCTTGAGTTCATCAACACGCACCCGAACCTTGTCGGCTTTCTGATGGGCCTGCTGATTTCGCTGGAGGAAGCCAAAGAAAACAGAAGCACCATCAAAGGCCTGAAGGTCGCCCTGTTCGCACCGCTCGCCGGTATTGGCGACGCGATCTTCTGGTTCACCCTTCTGCCCATCATCGCGGGGATTACCTCTTCCATGGCGATGAGCGGAAGCATCGTCGGCCCGCTGCTGTTTTTCGCGGTTTACCTGACCATCTTTATTCTCCGTCTCGCGTGGACGCACGCCGGCTACAACCTGGGCCTGAAGGCTGTCGACACGCTGAGGGAATATTCGGGAATCATCTCCAAGGTCGCCACCATTCTGGGCGTCACCGTGATCGGCGGACTGATTGCATCCTATGTGCACATTTCCCTTCTGCCGGAGATTGTGGTCAACGCCTCAAAAACGGTATCCGTTCAAGAGGATTTTCTTGACAAAATCTTCCCGAACATACTGCCCTTCGCCTATACTTTACTGATGTATTTCTTCCTGAAGAAGAAGCAAATGAGCCCGGTCGTGCTGATTGCGGCCACCTTCGTTCTTGCGATTCTTCTTTCCTTCCTGGGTATCCTTTAATTTCGAAAAGTGTCGGGGGTACAGTTCTCTGTACCCCATTTCACTATCATGGTTTGCCGAAGCTGTTGCGGGAGCCGCCCGGCCCCTGTAAACGGGCGGAGCCAACGACTTCCTATCGGAGGATTCAGCGATGAATTTACAGAAAAACAGGGAAGGAACCTCTTCCCTTCATAATGGAAATACGGGCGGTCCTCCCAAAATAATCCTTTGTGATGATTTTGAGGCGATGTCGCGGCGCTGCGCGGACTTTCTTTGCGAGGCCGTAAAAGCGAAGCCGGATTTGCTGCTGTGCCTGGCTGCGGGAAACACCGCGGTCCGCACCTATCAGATTCTGAGGGAGCGCTCGGATTCCGGCGAAGCGGACTTCAGCAGGGCGGAGTTTGTGGAGCTGGACGAGTGGCTGGATCTGGAGGACGAATCGGAAAACTGCACTTCATTTATGTTCCGGAATTTTTACGGGCCGCTTCAGATTGAAAAGTCGAAGATTCGTTTATTTGATATTCACGCGAAAGACATGGAAGAAGAATGTAAAAAAATCGATCGGTTTATTTTTGAACGCAGCGGAATTGATTTTATGCTTTTGGGATTGGGAATGAACGGCCATCTGGCCCTGAACGAGCCTGGGTCTTCCTTTGAGAGTTACGCCAAAGTCGTCACCCTCGACCCCGTCACCCAAAAGGTAGGGCAAAAATATTTTTCAAAGCCTGTTCCGCTGTCCAGAGGGGTCACTCTGGGGATCCGCCACATTCTGGACGCGAAGCAGGTTGTTCTGCAGGCGGGCGGAAAAGCCAAGGCGGAAATCGTAAAAAAGGTTTGCCTGACCAAACCGACGCCGATGCTGCCGGGCACGGTCCTGCAGCTTACGAAAAACGGGGTCGTGGTTCTGGACCGGGACGCCGCTTCGGAAATCCTGTAGGCGGGCTTTCCTTACACTTAGAAGAAACCAGGCGGTTTTCAGGAATCCCATTGCGGCCCCGTTCCAACCGGGAACGCCGCGCCGTACGAAACCGCCTGCAGTATAGATTGCTTATAAAAGGAGTAATATAGAACGATGATCGGAGTATTGATAACCGGACACGGCAGCTTTGCCACCGGAATGATGAGCGCGTCCAGGCTGATTGTTGGGCCGAGGGAAAAATATCTGGGCGTGGATTTCGTGGAATCGGACAATGTCGACACGCTCTCCGATAAGCTCAGACAGGCGATGGAAGCGCTTGGCGATCAGATTCTGGTTCTGGTGGACCTGGCCGGCGGATCTCCCTTCAAAACCGCCGTTACCCTCAAAAGCGAATTTCCGGACAAAGAAATCGAAGTCATTTCCGGTCTGAATATGCCCATGCTGACTTCCGTCCTGCTGGAAGAGAAGGAAACGATGGAAGAATCCGTCCAGAGCGCAATGGAAATGGGCGCGGTCGGCATCAGGCAGTTCAAAAAGAAACCGAAGCCGCAGCAGACCCCTGCGGGAGACGGGATATAGCCGAACCTTTCCGGCATGTTTTTAAGGAGGCACAAACCATATGATTTATCACGGCAATCCCGTTTCAAAAGGCATTGCGGCGGGTCCCGTTTTTCTTTACCAGCCCTTTACCGCCGCCGTCAGCGAAGCGCCGCTCGAAGAAGGCGCGGCCGCGGAGGCGTTAAACAAATATGAGGCCGCGCGGAAAAACGCGGAAACGGAGCTCAAAGCTATCCGCACCCGTTTACAGGCCGCCGACCCCGAAAAAGCGAAAATTTTCACCGCGCATATCGATATCCTGTTCGACGAGGCCATGGACGGCGATATCCGCGAGCTGATCGAAAACGGCCGTTACCCGCCGGACAGGGCGATTGACGAAGTCTTTGAAAAATACGCGCGGATTCTCGGGAAATCCCCCGACCCGCTCATCAAGGAGCGCGCGTCGGACATCCGGGACGTAAAAACGCGCCTGATCCGCGTCTGGAACGGCGTACCGGAGAAGGACCTGTCCTCTCTCCCCGCTCCCGCGGTCATCGTCGTTCACGACCTGCTCCCGTCCGACACGGCTACTCTTGACCGGAAAAACGTGCTGGCTATTGTTACGGAGATCGGCGGAAGCACGTCCCATTCGGCCATTATCGCCAGAAGCTACGGAATCCCCGCCATTCTGGGCGTGGAGAACGCGACGGAGCACTTTTCCCAGGGGGAGACCGTGATTGCCGACGCGCTGGCCGGTCAGGTCATCAGCGAACCGACGGCGGAGCAGCTTGCCGACTGCGCCGAAAAGCGCCGCCGGTTTCTCGCACAGCAGGCCCGGATCAACACGTATATGGAGAAAGAAGCCGTCACTCCGGACGGGGTGCGGGTGGATATTGAACTGAATCTGGCCTCCGTCAGCGAGCAGTCGCTGGAAGGAGCCAAATGCACCGACGGCGTCGGCCTGTTCCGCACGGAATTCCTGTACCTGGGCAGGGACAGCCTGCCCACCGAAGAGGAGCAGTTTGCCATTTACCGCGAGGTTCTCACCAGCTTCGGCGACCGCCCCGTAACGCTGCGCACACTGGATGTCGGCGGCGACAAAAAACTCGACTGTCTGAACCTTCCGCACGAGGAAAACCCGTTTCTGGGCAACCGCGCCCTACGGCTCTGCTTTGACAGGCCCGATATTTTCCGCACGCAGCTGCGCGCCGCCTTCCGCGCTTCCGTTTACGGCAACCTGTGGATCATGTTCCCCATGGTCGCCAGCATGGACGACATCCGCCGCGCCAAACAGGTCGTTTCTGAGGTAAAAGAGGAACTGACCGGCGAAGGAATCGCGTTTTCCCCCGACGTAAAGCTGGGGATTATGATTGAAATCCCCTCTATTGCGCTTCTGGCGGATTTTGCCGCGAAGGAAGTCGACTTTGCCAGCGTCGGAACCAACGACCTGTGCCAGTACACCATGGCCGTCGACCGGTTGAACCCCGCCGTCAGCCAGTATTATCAGAGCTATAATCCGGCTCTTTTCCGCCTGATCCACACCGCCGCGAAAAGCTTTCTTGAAAACGGAAAGCCCATCTGCGTCTGCGGCGAGCTGGGAGGCGACCGCCTCGGCGCCGCGGTGCTGATGGGGCTGGGCGTCCGAAAGCTGAGCATGAGCATTTCCTCCGTCGCGCAGACCAGAAAGCTGGTCAACGGGCTGCCGATGAAAAAAGCGGAAGAAATCGCGGCAAAAGTGCTGGCTCTTTCCACGGCAAAGGAAGTGGAACAGTACCTGAACGACGCTTTGAAGGACATCCTTTCCTGAACACCGTCACTGAAACAAAAGCATCCATTTTCGTAAGTAACAAGGAGGCATCCGCCATGTATTCCAAAAAAACAGCCATTAACAATCGGACCGGCCTGCACGCCCGCCCCGCTTCCGACTTTGTGAAGTGCGCTTCCCAATTCAAATCGAAGATCACGATCAAAAATCTGGAGGACGGCGAATCCGCAAGCGCGAAATCCATTATCCTGATTCTGGCGCTCAGCCTGAGCCAGGGTATGAAGGTCGAAATTACCGCGGAAGGCGAAGACGAAGGAAAAGCCGTCGACACCCTGGTCGCGCTGATCGATTCCAAATTCGGCGAATAATTCAGATTAAAGCCGGTTTACTACCGTGCCGGACAGAAGCCGTTTCAGGTCGTCCTCACGGAAGCAGCCGGTTTTTTCATGCAGCGCGTTGGCCGAGGCGACGGACAGCGCAAAGCGGATGGTCTCTTCGATAGGAGCATTCCGCACCATCCCGACGGCAAAGCCCGCGACCATGCTGTCGCCGCAGCCCACGGTGTTGACTACCTCGATTTCAGGGCACACGCCCTGAAAAACACCTTCGTCCGACACGACCAGCGCCCCGTCCCCGCCCAGCGAGATCACGACCAGCTCGATTCCGCCGTCGTGGAGCTTGCGCGCCGCTTCAATCAGTTCTTTGCGCGAAGCGGTGGCGATCCCCGTCAGCTGGCGGATTTCGTCCGCGTTGGGCTTGATCATCGTCGGTTTTGCCGCAATGCTTTCCCGGAGCGCGGCCCCGCTGGTGTCCAGAATCACGCGCTTCCCCGCGCTCTTCGCGGCCGTGATCAGTTTGCCGTAGTAACCGGCAGGTGTCCCGGCCGGAACGCTGCCGGAAATCGTGATCACATCGCTTGTTTCCACACACCGCAAATAGGCCCGGTAGAAATCTTCCAGCGCGCTTTCCGTAAGCCGCGCGCCGGGCTCCAGAAATTCCGTATGCTCGCCCGTGGACTCGTCCCTGACATTGATGCAGCACCGGGTTTCGGCCCCGGAATCGGTAAAACAGCCCTCGATTCCGTCCTGCGCAAGCAGGGACCGGAAATAAGCCCCGTGAAAGCCGCCGACAATTCCCGCGGCCAACACCTTTTCCCCCGCGAGGGAAGCGACCCTCGCCACATTGACGCCCTTGCCCCCGGCTGTTTTGATGCAGCTTTTTACCCGGTTTACGCTTCCGGAACGGCAGGAATCCATTCTGTATAACTGGTCGATCGCTGTGTTCAGTGTAACGGCAGTAATCATGCTGTTCTCTCCTATCGATTTATCGCAGAACGATATTGTATTTCAGCCGGTCGCCGCGGACGATGCTGTCGCAGTACTCCACAAGGACGCCGCCGGCACTGGTAACGCGTTCCAGATGGAGCGCGGGCTGGTTTGCGGCTGTTTTCAGCGCTTCCGCCTGGCTTTTGTTCACCAGCACCGCTTCAAAGGATTCCTTTGCGGTATTCGGCGTAATCCCTGCCAGAAGATGCAGCGAATTGTACAAGCCCTTTTCAATGACAATGCCGCCGGTAAGCTCCGGGCAGATTTTGCAGGGGATGTACGATTTCTCCAACGCAAACGGCGTATTGTCCGCACAGCGCAGCCGCTGTACGCAGAAAAGCTCTTCCTTTTCCGGAAGGCGGAGCGCTTCCGCCGCGACGGCATAGGCAAGCCTTTCAAAAGAAATCAGCCGATTGGTAATGGTATGGCCGTGATCGGGCATATTATTGCCGAAGCTGTAGAAGGACGACAGCTCCTGCTCCACCTTTGGCTGAAGGATATAGGAGCCCTTTCCCTGCTTGCGGTAAATCAGCCCCTGCGTTTTCAGCCCCTCCAGCGCCAGCCTGACCGTCATGCGGCTGACCCCGTACTGCCGGCAAAGCTCGGATTCGGTGGGAAGCTTTTCCTCCGCCGGCCACACGCCGCTTTCAATATTGTTCTGAAAAATATTCTGAAGCTGGCGGTAAAGGGGAATCGCGCTGTTTTCATCCAACATGTTCTCACATATCCTTTCTTTATCTATTTTGTATATTGACAATCCCTTCCGATAATCTTATTATAATGTTATAACAAGTTTTTGTAAAGAGGGTGCATTCATGAAATATTATATCGGCGTCGACGGCGGCGGAACCAAAACCGCGTTTTCCCTCTGCAGCGGGGACGGCGAACCGATTGCGGAGCATCTTACCGCCGGTTCCTCCTACCTGATGTATGGAATCGATCTTGTTGTGGAAAGGATAAAGACAGGCGTGGAACAATGCCTTCAGAAGGGAAACGTTTCTCTCGGCGACGTGGCGGCCATCAGCATGGGGCTGCCGTGCGTGGGGGAAAACGCCGTGATGGACCCGCAGCTGAAGGAGCGGATTTGCGCGTGCTTCCCCGGCGTGCAGATCTACGTGACAAACGACGTGGAGGTCGGCTGGGCCGGTTCGCTCGCGTGTGAAGAGGGGATCAACGTCGTGGCGGGAACGGGCTCCATCGCGTTCGGCGAGGACGGCAGCGGAAAAACCGCGCGTTCCGGCGGCTGGGCGGAGTTTTTCTCCGACGAGGGCTCCTGCTACTGGACCGGAAGAAAGACGCTGGAGCTTTTTTCCAAGGAAGCCGACCACCGGCTGCCCAGAGGGCCGCTGTACGACATTATCCGCGAAGAATTCCGCCTTTCCGACGATTTCGAGCTGATCGACCTGATGGTAAAAGAGTATTTTCCGTACCGGGAAAAGGTGGCCGGCCTGCAGATTCTTCTGGAAAAGGCGGCCGTCAGGGGCGACCCGCAGGCAGTCGAAGCCTACCGCGCCGCCGCCGCGGAGCTGGGACTGATTGTCAGGGGCGTGCTGAACCAGCTGCATTTTGAACCCGGGTTCCCCGTTTCCTACTCCGGCGGGCTGTTCAAGGCCGGAGACCTGATCTTAAAGCCCTTCGGCGAGCAGATTCACGCGCTCGGCGGCCGGCTGGTCAAACCGCAGCTTTCCCCGGTCACGGGAGCGGTGCTCCTGTGCTTCTTCAAGTTCAACCCGGCGGATTTTCCGTCGGTTGCCCAAAAAATAAAAAACAGACAGTGAGGTAAAAAAGATGTATTTAACAGAACAGGAAATCATGGCGACCAAGGACGCCCTTGATAAAACCTATGCGCAGGTACTCAGGCAGGAAGACGAAATCCGGAATTTCTTCCGTGAAAACGCGCAGCGCAAATTCGTATTTCTCGGCTGCGGCTCCAGCTACATGCTGTCCAAGAGCAACGAGCGCCTGTTTGTGACCCGTCCGGACACCTCCGCCGTCGCGCTTGCGGGCGGCGATTACCTTGTCAATCCCGACACCTACCTTCACACCATCGAAAACAGCATCGTGCTGGTCCTGTCCCGCTCCGGCACGACCACGGAGATCGTCCGTGCGGTCGAGCACATGAAAAAGGCCGCCAATGTCAAAATCGTATCCATTACTATGAAGGAAAAAAGCGCCCTGGAGGAGCTTTCCGACTTGACCGTCGTGCTTCCGTGGGCTTACGACAACAGCGTCTGTCAGACCCGTTCCGTCACCAACCTGTATACCGCCAGCCTGCTGATCAACGCGATCTGCTACGGCGACGGGGAACTGAAAGCCGCCGTCAAAACCGCGATTGACCAGAACAAAGACCATATGGAGAAATACCGCGCCGATCTGGAAGCCATTGGAAAGAAGGATTTCACCGACGTGATCGTCCTTGCCGACGGCGTGCTGTGCGGCCTTGCGGAGGAAGGCGCACTCGCCTTTACCGAAATCGCGCTCATCAGCGGCAAATACTTCAATATGCTCGACTACCGTCACGGCCCCAAGGTGCTCAACGGCCCCAAAACCCTCACCATTTTTGCCGTACAGCCCAACGAAAGCGCCTATCAGCGCGACATGATCGACGACGTGAAAAAGCACAACGGAACCGTGGTCACCTTCGGTTCCGAACAGGCCAACGTTTACGGCTCCGACCTTCATATCTCCGTCAGCGGCATCAGCCGCTTTGAAGCATACGGCATTCCGTTCATCTACACCATGCAGATGATCGCCCTGACCAAGGCCCTTGCCGCCGGAGGAAACCCCGACGCACCGACCGGTCTGAACGCTTATATCACACTGAAATAACAGGAGGCAAGCGAATTATGCTGGTAACTACCAAAAAAATGCTCAACGACGCCAGAGACGGCGGATACGCGGTGGGCGCTTTCAACGCGGAAAACGCCGAAATGGTCTGGGCCATTGTCAACGCCGCGGAAGAACTGAAAGCTCCCGTCATCATTCAGACGACATCCTCGACCTTAAAATATTTTCCGCCCGCCTATTTCGCACAGCTGGCGAAGGCGGCCGCCGAGTCCGTCAGCGTGCCGGTGGCCATTCATCTCGACCACGGCGCGAGCTTCGAGCTGGCGAAGGAATGCATTGACAGCGGCTACACCTCCGTCATGATCGACGGCTCTGCCCTTCCCTACGAGGAAAATGTCCGCGTCACACAGAAGGTGCGCGATTACGCGGATAATTTTGGCATTCCCGTCGAATCCGAGCTGGGAAAAATCGGCGGCAAGGAAGACGACACCGAGAGTGACGAGGACCAGTACACCGACCCCGGCCAGGCTGCGGACTTCGTGAACCGCACCGGGATTTCCTCTCTGGCCGTCGCCATCGGAACCGCTCACGGCATCTACGCCAAAAAGCCGGTGCTCGACTTTAACCGCGCCACCCTGATCCGGAAAGTGGTCTCCATCCCGCTGGTCATGCACGGCGCTTCCGGCCTTTCCGACGACGCGCTGCGCGAAGGCGTGGAAAAGGGTATGTCCAAGATCAACTTCGCCACCGAGCTGCGCATCGCGTTTACCGACGCGGTCAAAGCGCACATGGCGGAGCACCCGAACGACTTTGACCCGAAAAAATACATGGGCCCCGCCCGCCTTGCCGTAAAGGAACTGGTAAAAGCGAAAATCCGGGTCTGCGGCAGCGCCGGAAAAGCATAATCCCCTGCCTCCCTCAAAGAGGGAGGTAGGTCCTTACGCGAAATTGCGGGACAAGTGATACTCCCGAATCATAATTTCCCGTCACAGTGAAAAACTATGGCGGGAAATTTTTTTGTTGCAAACGAAGAAGAACCGTGATATTATAATCATGTGCTTATCATATAAACAATTGATTATAAAATTTTTACAGTATCCTTACAGCAATTCCATTTCAGTTTGCGAGACAACACAACCTTATTTTAAAATCAGCCGGAAATGCTATAACCCATGATAAGAGAGCTGTAAAAAGGAGGGGGCCTTTTGACAAACAGGGAACAGGAAATTATTGAGCTGATCCGGAAAAACCCGATGATTACGCAGAACGAGCTGTCGGAAAAGCTTTCCATTACACGTTCCTCCGTCGCGGTGCACATCACCAACCTGATGAAAAAGGGCGTGATCAGAGGGAAATGCTATCTTCTGGACGACGAGCCGTATGTCTGTGTCGTCGGTGGGGCAAATATCGACATTCAGGGCTTCCCCGGCGAAGAGCTGGTCATGAACGACTCCAACCCCGGCAGTGTGAAGATTTCGTACGGGGGCGTCGGCAGGAATATCGCCGAGAACATCAGCAGGCTGGGAATCGCCGCCCGGCTGATCACCGCGGTCGGCAACGACGACTACGGCCGGGGGCTGCTGGAAGCCGCCGGGAGCTGCGGAATGGATATGAAGCATTCGCTGATATCGGACGAATTCCCCACTTCCATTTACCTTTCCATTCTCGACGAGGAGGGCGACATGAAGGTCGCGATCGCCCAGATGCACGTGCTGGAAAAGATCACCCCCGAATTTATTGAAAACCGCAGGCAGCTGATCAAGCGCGCGCGGCTTTGCGTGATTGACACGAACCTGCCGGAAAAGACCCTCGTTTTCCTGACACAGGAGTTCCCGGAAATGGATTTTTACCTGGACACGGTTTCCACCGCGAAAGCGGTCAAGGTGAAAAACATTCTGGGCCGCCTGCACACGATCAAGCCGAACCGGTTGGAATCGGAAAAGCTCACCGGAATCAAAATCACGGACGAGGACAGCCTGCGCCGGTCGGGAGAATTCTTTCTGAAACAGGGCGTCCGGCGCGCGGTGATTTCGCTCGGCGGCAGGGGGACCTATTACCGCGACGAAAAAAACGAATTCATTCTGGAAACGGAAAAGGCGAAGGTGGTGAATGCCACCGGCGCGGGGGACGCGTTTATGGCCGGGCTGGTTTACGGAAGCCTGAACAAAATGAGTCCGGAGGAAAGCATCCTCTTCTCGGCGGCGGCTTCCAAGCTCGCGCTTCGCCACGAAAACACGATCAACCCGGATATGTCCGTCAAAAATATTCAAAAACTTATGGAGGAAACGTACCATGTTAAAAGACTATCTTGAAATCAATCCCGGCGTACAGAAGGCTCTGGATGCCGGAAAGCCCGTCGTCGCTCTGGAATCCACCATCATTTCCCACGGCATGCCCTACCCGCAGAATGTGGAAACGGCGCGCAATGTGGAAAAAATCGTCCGTGAGCACGGCGCGGAGCCCGCTACCATCGCGATCATCGGCGGAAAGATCAAAATCGGCCTGACCGACGGCGAGCTGGAACACTTGGGCACGGCGAAAAACGTCATCAAGACCAGCAGAAGGGATATCCCCTTCGTCATCGCCAAAAAGGCGGACGGCGCCGCCACGGTGGCGACCACCATGATTCTGGCGGCGCTGGCGGGCATCAGGGTGTTTGTCACCGGCGGCATCGGCGGCGTACACCGCGGCGCGCCGGAAACCTTCGATATTTCCGCCGACCTTGAGGAGCTTGCAAGGACCAACGTCGCGGTCGTCTGCGCGGGCGCAAAGTCCATTCTCGACCTGAAGCTGACGCTGGAATATCTGGAAACCCGCGGCGTGCCGGTCGTCGGCTTCGTCACGGAGGAGCTGCCCGCCTTCTACACCAGAAAGAGCGGATTCAAGGTAGACTACCGCGTCGACTCCGAAAAGGAGCTGGCGCAGGCGGTCAAGGTCAAATGGGAAATGGGCATCAACGGCGGTCTGGTAATCGCGAACCCGATTCCCGAGCAGTACCAGATGGACAAAGCGGTGATCGACAAGGCCATCGACGAGGCTTTGGCGGACGCTGCGCGTGAAGGCGTCAAGGGCAAGGAAACCACTCCCTACCTGCTCGCCAAGATCAAGGAAATCACCGGCGGCGACAGCCTGGATTCCAATATCCAGCTGGTTTACAACAACGCCGTGGTCGGCGCGAACCTCGCGGTGGAGCTCGCGAAGCTGCAGTAATTCATTCCTTTGTCAGGCGCGGCTTTATCGACAGCCTGCAGGCCCCCTGCGGAACACAGGCTTCCGCAGGGGGCTTTTTTTCCTGTTTTTTCCATGGAGAATCTTTCCGCCCCGGCGGGGATTTGTTTACACAAATTGCCTTGACAGTCCCCTTTCCGCCCGTTATAGTGGATATCACAGAGATTACTGAAACGTCCGGTACCACCGGCCTGAAAGCCGCAAAGGAGACTTCTTATGAAAATCACGGTCATACACGGCAGCCCCAGAAAGGGCAACAGCTACACGGCGACGCAGAAATTTTTAGAGGCGATGAAGGAGCACGGAGAAATCACCGTGCGGGAATTTTTCCTGCCGAAGGACCTGCCCGATTTCTGCAGGGGCTGCTACAACTGCTTTCTGAGGGACGAACTGACCTGTCCGCACGCCGGATATGTGCAGCCGATCCTTCAAGCGATGCTGGAAGCCGACGGCCTTGTTTTCGACTCGCCCGTCTACGTGCTCTCCCTGAGCGGCGCCATGAAGTCCTTTCTCGACCATTTCGGCTTTCTCTTCCTGCCGCACCGTCCCCGTCCGGAGATGTTCCATAAGAAGGCGTTTATTCTGTCCACGACCGCGGGCGCCGGAACGCGTTCCGCGATGGGCGTGATCGCGAAAAGCCTGAAATACTGGGGCGTTAACCGAGTATATCAAAGAGGCTTTGCCCTGTACAGCCTGAGCTGGGACGAAATGCCGGCGAAAAGGCGGCAAAAATTTGAAAGGCAGCTTCAAACAGATGCGGCCGGATTCTACCAGGCCGTCGCCGGAAAGAGGGACAGACCGCCTTATCTGCAGACCCGGTTAATGTATTTTATCAGCAAACAGCTGCAGAAGGGCCGCGAGGGCAACCAGCTGGACAAACGCTACTGGAAGGAACACGGGTGGCTGGACGGCGCCTCCCCGTTTCATTTCGATAAACCGGCCGAATAGTACTTGAAAGCCGTGCCGTTCAATGGTAAACTATAATAATACTCAGTAATGGCGGTGATACCTTTGGACAAGCTGAAAAAGCTGTGGCGCTTTCTGACAACGCCCGAAATGATCTCCTACCTTATTTTCGGCGTTCTTACCACGGCCGTCAACGTAGTGAGCTACGGCCTTCTGCGCCCGGTCATTCACTGGAACGCGCAGTGGGACGTGCTGACGGCAAACACGATCGCCTGGGTCCTTTCCGTGGCTTTTGCGTTTATCACCAACAAGCTCTTTGTGTTCCGCAGCAAAAGCTTCGCGGCGAAGCTTTTCTGGAGGGAGCTTTCCACCTTCGTAGGCGCCCGCCTTCTGTCGCTCGGCGTGGATTCGCTGGGGATGCTGCTCATGGTGAACGTGCTGGTGTGGAACGACTGGCTGGCAAAGATCATTATGAACGTCGTCGTGGTGATCATGAATTATGTGCTGAGCAAGATGATTATCTTTAAAAAATAATGGAGCGCAGCCAGCGCCCCTGATTATGGAGGAAGTTAAACATGTTGGCAACTGAAAAAACAATGGACAAAATTGTCGCTCTGTGCAAAAACCGCGGGTTTGTTTACTCCGGCAGCGAAATCTACGGCGGCCTGTCGAACACCTGGGATTACGGTCCGCTGGGCGTTGAATTCAAGAACAACGTCAAACGCGCGTGGCTGAAAAAATTCGTGCAGGAAAGCCGGTACAACGTAGGGCTGGACACCGCGATCCTGATGAATCCGCAGGTCTGGGTGGCTTCCGGCCACGTGGGCGGCTTTTCCGACCCGCTGATGGACTGCCGCGACTGCAAAACCCGCCACCGCGCGGACAAATTGATTGAGGACGCCGGCGGCGACCCCAACGGCATGACCTTTGACCAGATGAGCGACTATATCAAAAACAACAACATCAAATGCCCGGAATGCGGATCTTCCAATTTCACCGACATCCGCAAGTTCAACCTGATGTTCAAAACCTTTCAGGGGGTAACGGAGGACGCCAAAAACGAAATCTTCCTCCGGCCGGAAACCGCGCAGGGCATTTTTGTCAACTTTGCCAACATTCAGCGCACCACCCGCCGCAAGGTCCCCTTCGGCGTCGCACAGATCGGCAAAAGCTTCCGCAACGAAATCACGCCGGGCAACTTTACGTTCCGCACGCGTGAATTCGAGCAGATGGAGCTTGAATTCTTCTGCAAGCCGGACACCGACCTCGACTGGTTCTACTACTGGAAGGATTACTGCAAAAAGTGGCTGCTGAATCTGGGCATGACGGAAGAGAACATCCGCCTGCGCGACCACGAGCAGGAAGAGCTGTCCTTCTACTCCAAGGCGACCACCGACATTGAATACCTGTTCCCGTTCGGCTGGGGCGAGCTCTGGGGCGTTGCCGACCGCACCAATTACGACCTGACGCAGCACCAGAACCATTCGGGCAAGAGCCTTGAGTACTTTGACCCTGAGACAAACGAGCGGTATGTCCCGTACGTTGTCGAACCCTCCCTCGGCGCCGACCGCGTCGCGCTCGCCTTCCTGTGCGACGCCTACGACGAGGAAAAGCTGGATGAAAAGGACACCCGGGTCGTCATGCGGCTGCATCCCGCGCTGGCTCCCTATAAAGCCGCCATCCTTCCGCTTTCCAAAAAGCTGAACGAAAAAGCACAGGAAATCAGCGCAGACCTTTGCAAACACTTCATGGTGGACTACGACGACTCCGGCTCCATCGGCAAGCGTTACCGCCGCCAGGACGAAATCGGCACCCCGTTCTGCATCACCTACGACTTCGACAGCGAAACGGACGGCTGCGTGACCGTGCGCGACCGCGACACCATGCAGCAGGAGCGCATCGCCATCTCCGAGCTGGAAAACTATATCAGTGGGAAAATCGAATTCTGATCTTCAACAGAAAAGCGATCCTCCCTCCCCGCCTGTGGCGGGGAGGGAGGATCATTATTTTTTTCCGCTCTCTGATGGAAGATGGGTATTACGCATACAAAAGCGGGCCGCTTCCCCAAGCTGGGAAACGGCCCGCTTTCGGCTATACGAACTATTTATCTCCGGAACTCTCTTCTTTCTGTTCCTGTGTAAACGCTGCTGCGGCCTTTTTCGCCGCCTTTTCAGACCTTCTTCTCTTTTTGCGCAGGACAAACACCACCGCCGCCGCGATCACCGCCAGAAGCAGGATCACGGGCGCGCCGCCGAGCACAAAGACCAGCAGCCCTTCCCCGAACCCGCCGAGCGCGCGCAGGGAATCCCTGAACTGCCTTGAAATTTTTTCGCCGAGGGTCACCGGCGTCTTTTCAAGCTCCGTGGGCTTTACGACCTCGTTGAGCTGAATGGAAACGGTGCTGTAGTGAATGAGGGAATCGTACTGACGCAAAGTGCCGGTGTACTGCTCGATCTGGTAATTGACGTCCGCAAGCGCCTTTTCCAGCGCGATGATATCGGTCAGGGAACCGGATTTCTGCAGCAGGGCCATCAGCCTTTCCTGCTGGGTACGCAGGCTTTTCAGCCTTGCTTCGGTATCGTAGTAGCTTTCGCTGATATTTTCGCTCGAGCTGGTCAGATTCAGGACGCTCCCGATGGAGCCCGCGCTGCTTTTGAACTGGCTGAGTTTTTCCTGTGGAATCCGCAGAACAAAGCTCGCGGAACGCAGGTCCTGCTCCTCTATCCCGCTGCCCGTGACGCTGGAATCCTGCACATAGCCGTTCAGCTCCGTGCAGAGGCTCTGGACCTTCTGGACGGAGTCGTCGAATTTCAGTGTTTCTATCTGATACGACAGGCGCTCTATGATCTTCTGGCTGGAAGAAGCGGCCGCGATTTCACCCGCGGTCGGATTGCCGCCCGCCGTACTCGCGGTACCGTTCTCAGACAGTGACTTCTGCCCTCCGTCGATTCCCGCCGCTTCGTTCGCTGCCCGCGCGTCCTGCATGGCGGCGGATTGCTGTTCCGTCGCGGGCGCTGCGGCGGAGCCCCTCCCCTGTGAGGCGCAGCCGCCGAGGATGTACGCCGTCATCAGCAATACGGCGGAAAGCGCCAAAAATCCCCTGTTTCTCATCGTTTTCCCTCCCTGTATCCAATCTTATAGCATTTCCGGTTGATTCTGCAACAAGTTTGCGTTTCTCACAAGTTGAAATGGAATTGCTGTTAATCAAATTACGGCACGTACTGCTCCCGCAGCGCGATGATTCTTCCGTCGCTTACGGTGTATTCATAGGGAAAGCTCAGAGCGCCGTCCTCAGCAAGGCGCTTCCCCAGTCCCGCGGCGTCTGTCTGTACGTAGGATTCCGCCACGTTTTGCGCATTCCACTGAATAAGACTGATTTTCGCGTTTCCAGAAAGCTTTATTTTCTCCGTTTCCACGGTAGGATTGTAAATGCAGTAGCCGTCCGGGAAATCACCGTCGAGTTTCAACTCCTGAATCCGGGTCTTATCTTCACTGGTGATCCATTCGATCGGGTCCAGAGCAACAGTTTCGGTTTTTTCATCGTAGCTTTTGATATAGCACATCCTTTTCTTCCATGAAACCTCGGAAGAGGTGCCGCCCGGAGCGCTGTTCAGATAAATCTCGCTTCCGACGCTGTTCAGGCTGCTGCTCATCAGCTTTTTTTCTTCCTCACTTTGCGCGGTCTGGGTGAAAATCCAGAGCGTTTTTCCGTCATAGAAGACGAAGCCGGGAATCGGACCGTTTTCCCCCAGCGTATTGAAAGTTTCGACCGGCATATACGCCGCGCCGTCGATCATAGTCGGTTTCACGCTTTTCCCGTCCACCTTGTAACCCGCGTCCGTCTTTTCCACAGTATGATTCAGCGTGTCGGCGGTTTCTTCCAGCGGCAAAAGCACGCCGCCGTCGTTCACAACGACCGGATTCTGAAACTCCATATCCATCCCGTTGTGCCGTACGTTCAACCGGTCCGGGTTATTGCCCATGCGGAATTTCAGGTCGAGGTCATCCAGCGAAAAGCGGAACTCCGGCATTCCTCCCGCGTAAGGCATCAGCTCATACAGGTCAAAATAGACGACAAGGTCCTGCCCGTCCAGATAATAAGAATACGCGCCGTGCTTTTCCTCCACCGTTTTTGCCGCTTCGGGAAAATAAAGATCGGGACGCTCTTTAATATTCTTGAGGATCTTATCCGTAATTTGTTTGGTTCCCGCTTCGGGGTCCTTAAACAGCGCACCGGGCGTATCGTAGGATTCCCCGGTCTGAATATTCACATTGAAAGACTTCACCCACCGGTAGCCGTGTGCGCCGCCCGTGTAATTCTCATTCATGAGCCACACGGAAAGGATATCATTATCCCAAAAGAGATCGTAACAGCTCTGGAAAAAAAGATTCCCCTTCGCCGCCGAATTGCCAAGCTCCTTTTCCGCCCGCTTTACCTCGGCAAGTCCGTTATCGGAAATCTCCCTGATTTTTTCGTTCAGCTCCTGCGCCGCGGAAAAGCCGACGAATGTCGGAACGGCGGTCTGAATCCGCACTCCGTCTTCTTTGGCGTTGACCACATTGCTGCCTTGTGAAAAACCGTTTACCCTGCTGGAATTTGTCTGTGCTTCCGCTTTCCCGGCGCAGCCCGCCTGCAAAAGGACGCAAACCGCCAGCAGCAGAAGCGCCGCGCGCTTTGCCCGGTAGATCATCCCGATTCCCCTTTTCCTGCTTCTCTATTGTCAACGATATGAAATTCCTTATCACTTTCATTATAGTATCATGGAAAATCATGGAATGTCTATATTTCTGACAGCTTTGTAACGGTTATGAATAAATTGTATTTGAAACAACCCGCGGCCCGTTATCTTTCAGATAATCATGCCGCCGTTGACGCCCAGCACCTGACCGGTGATAAAGCGCGAATTTTCCCCCGCAAGGAAACTGACGGCGGCGGCAATATCCTCCGCCGCGCCAAGCATGCCGAGCGGGGTCTCCTCTTTCAGCCCACAAAGGGTGCTTTCGTCAAGCTGCGCGTTCATTTCGGTCGCTATGACGCCCGGTGCCACGCAGTTGACCTGGATTCCCGACGGGCCGACTTCCTTCGCCAGCGCTTTGGTCAGCCCGATCACCGCCGCCTTTGCCGCGGAATAATGCACCTCACAGGAAGCGCCGACCTGTCCCCACATGGAGGAGATATTGATGATTTTCCCCTGCTTGCGGTGAATCATATACGGAAGCGCGCACTGACAGCAGTGGAAAATCCCCTTGACGTCCACGTCGAACATCCTGTCCCAATCCTGTTCCGTAAGGTCCGTAAAGAGTTTCTGCTGCGCGATGCCCGCGTTGTTGACCAGCACATCCACGCCGCCGGCTAAAGCAAACATCTCTTCCACCTGTGCCCTGTCGGAAACATCGGCCCGTACCGCGGCGCAGCCGCGAAAATACCGCGCGTTCAGCTCGTCCAGAAGGGTTTCCGCTTCTCCTTTGGAGGTATGATAATTGACGACGACACGGAAGCCGTCCCCGGCAAGGCGGAGGGCAGCCGCTCTTCCGATTCCGCGGGAGGCCCCGGTAATCAAAGCTGTTTTCATTTTTCCCGATTCCCTTCTTCCAGTTCCCGGCGCACTTTTCTGCTCAGAGAGGCGAATACAACCGCGTACGCGTTGTCCAGCATTTCCCTGACCGTTTCGTCCGGAACAGTTCCCTCCAGATACAGGGAGTTCCAGTGCTCTTTATTCATATAATAGCCCGGCACAATGTCGGAATACCGGGAACGCAGCAAAGCGCCCAGCGTGGGTTCCAGCTTGATGGTAATAATGGGGCGGCCTTCCCTGTCCCCTCCCTGCATGGCGAACATTTTATCCCCCACACGGTAGCGTACAGCGTCCCATTCCGGTTTATAGTCTTTCACTACGCCTTTCTTAGCAAGGCAGTACCCGTCGATCCAGTCATATTGGTCCAAGATGCATTCTCCTTTCTTGCATTGTCCGGCTACATATTCCCCGTTGCGAGCATAATCGCCGAAAGCGCCGCAATGGGCGCGGTCTCCGTGCGGAGGATCCGCGCGCCGAGCGTGCCGACGGCCGCGCCGTTTTCCACCGCGAAATCGACCTCCGACTGTTCAAAGCCGCCCTCCGGCCCGATAAAGATCGCCAGCTCCCGGGTTTCGCCGTTTGCCAGCTTTGAGATGCTCTGCCCGCCGCCCTCAAAGAAGAGAATGATCTCCCCGGCTTGGGCCGCCTGTTTCACTGCCTGACGGAAATCCGTAAGCGGGGCGACCTGCGGGATGATTCCCCGGCCGCTCTGCTTGGCCGCTTCGTGTGCGATCTTCTGCCAGCGGATGATTTTTTTGTCCGCCGCTTTTTCGTCCGGCCTTGAGACACAGCGCGCGGTCATGACGGGCACAATCCCCACCGCGCCCGTTTCCACCGATTTCTGCACAATGCCGTCCATCTTATCCGCCTTGGGCAGGCTCTGGTACACCGTGACACGGACGCCCGGCTCCGCCACGCTTTTGCAGAAATTCAGGACGCGCACAACGACCCGGTCGTCCGCCACGCTCTCGATTCTGCCGTTGTAGTCCGTCCCGATGCTGTCGCAGAGAATCAGGCCTTCGCCGGACTGCATCCGCAGGGACCGCGCAATGTGGCGGGCGTCCTCCCCGGCGATCACCACCTGCTCCTCCGGAACGTAGTTGATAAAAAATCTGGGCATAATCCACCTCAGGTTTCAAAAATAGAAATACAAATTTTCTGTGGTTATTATACCACAGGAAACCGCAGGAATAAAGGAGAAAAGCCCCGCACGATACCGTGCGGGGCCTCTATGAGAAATAGGATGAACAAATCAGGAAATAACCGCCAGAATCGCGAAGTTCAGAATGAACAGGCCGGTGGCAACCCAGAGAATCGGGTGAATCTCTTTGGCCTTGCCGCGGAAAACTTTGATGAGGCAGTAGAAAATGAAGCCTGCCGCGATCCCGTAGGAAATGCTGTAGCAGAGCGCCATGAAAATACCGGCAAAGAAAGCGGGAACCGCCTCTTCCAGATTGGTCCACTCAATCTCCTTAAAGGAGCTGAGCATCATAATGCCGACGACGATCAGGGCGGGAGCCGTAGCGGCGGAAGGAACCGCGCTGATCAGCGGGGCGAAAAACGCGCTGATGATAAACATGACCGCGGTCACGACGCTGGTCAGGCCGGTGCGGCCGCCCGCGCCGATGCCCGCCGCGCTTTCCACATAGGTCGTGGTGTTGGAGGTACCGAAGATCGCGCCGATGGAGGTCGCCGTTGCGTCCGCGAACAGGGCCTTGTCCATCTTGGACTTAAAGCCGTTGCTGGTTTCCAGCGCCAGCTGATCCTCCGCGCTGAAAATTCCGGTCTTGCGGCCGGTGCCGATAAAGGTACCGATGGTGTCGAAGGTATCGGAAAGGCTGAAGGCGAAAATGGTCATCAATACGAGCGGGATTTTCGCCGGGTCGGCAAAGAGCGAAACCATACCGGGGTTGCCGAAGGCGGCGCCGAAGGTTTCCGGCAGCTGGGAGCAGGCTTCCGCAAAGCCCATGCTCTGGCCAATGGTGGTGATCCCCATCGGGATACCGATAATCGTGGTAGCCGCGATGCTGATCAAAATGGCGCCCTTGACGTTTTTGACCAGAAGGACGACGGTCAGCGCAAGCCCGAACAGAGCGAGCAGCACAACGGGCGCGTTCAGCTTTACAATGGCCGGGACCGCGGCGCTGGAGGCGATGACTGTTTTGCTGTCCAGAAGGACATAAGTACCCGGGTCGGAGGTGAACTGGATCAGGCCCGCGTTTTTAATGCCGATGTAGGCGATGAAAATGCCGATACCGCCGCCGATGGCGTTCTGAAGGCTTTCCGGAATGGATTTGATGATGAGCTTGCGGATTTTGGTTACCGTAATGAAAATGTTGACAAGGCCGCAGATGAAGACCATTGCGAGCGCTTCCTGCCATTTGAACTGTAAGCCGAAGCATACGGTAAACACAAAGAAAGCGTTAAGGCCCATGCCCGGAGCCTGCGCATACGGAACATTTGCGAACAGACCCATAATAAGAGTGCCGATTACGGAAGCAATGATGGTCGCAAGGAATACGGCGCCCCACTTCATGCCTGTCTGGGACAGCATGGTCGGGTTCACGACGATGATGTACGCCATTGCGAAGAAAGTGGTCAGACCTGCTCCGACTTCTGTACGGACATTCGTATGATTGCCCTTTAAATTAAAGAAGTCTCCCTTCGGATGGTATGCTGTTTCTGAACTGCCTGCCATAATTTTTCCTCCTGATAAATAAAAGTGCCCGACAAAGCGCTGCCGGGTAATCAACATGATTTATTTATAGTATAGAGCTTCCGGCAGGATATGACAATGGGATATTTACACAAACTTTTTGAATTAGAAACAATTTATTCATACTTTTTGAGACAATTTCATCGTCAAAATGCAAAAAAATGGATTTCATCGTCAATTTTATAGCACTCTGTCCTAAAACATGCATGAAACCGCTTTCAAACTGCAAAAGGCATAAAACAAGCGGCGGCTTTCCAACAAAGCCGCCGCCGAAAATCAGTATGGTTATTTCAGGTTGTTCTTCAGGATATCGAGCTGACTCCTCAGCTCCTTCGGAAGCTTGTCGCCGAACTTCTTGTAGAATTCCTCAATGCCCTCGGCTTCCTTGACCCACTGATCGTTCTTGATCTCAAGAATGCTCTTCAGGGTATCTACGCTGAAGTCAAGGCCTTCCAGGTTGATGTCCTCCGCCTTCGGAACAAAGCCGATCGGGGTCTTAACAGCGTCGGCTTTTCCGTCGCAGCGGTTGATGATCCACTCCAGCACGCGGAGGTTGTCGCCGAAACCCGGCCAAATGAAGTGGCCTTCTTCGTCGAGGCGGAACCAGTTGACGTTAAAAATCTTCGGAGCCTTATCGCCGAGCTTCTCGCCCATTTCGATCCAGTGCTTGAAGTAGTCGCCCATATGGTAGCCGCAGAAGGGCAGCATCGCCATCGGGTCGCGGCGGACTACGCCGACCGCTCCGGTCGCGGCGGCGGTTGTTTCAGAAGCCATGATGGAGCCGACGAACACGCCGTTGTTCCAGTCGCGGGACTGATAGACCAGCGGAGTGGTCTGCGCGCGGCGGCCGCCGAAGATGATGGCGGAAATCGGAACGCCCGCGCCCTTGTCAAACTCGGGGCTGACGCAGGGGCAGTTCTTTGCGGGAGCGGTGAAGCGGCTGTTCGGATGAGCGCCCTTCTGGTCGGAAGTGGTGCCGTCCCAGGGCTCGCCCTTCCAGTTGACCGCGTGCTTCGGGGGATTCTTGTCCAGGCCCTCCCACCAGACGGTGTTGTCGTCCAGATTCTGAGCGACATTGGTGAAGATGGTGCCGGACTTTGTGGAAGCAAGCGCGTTCGGGTTTGACTTGTCGTTGGTGCCGGGAGCGACGCCGAAGAATCCGTTTTCAGGATTGATCGCGTACAGCCTGCCGTCCGGGCCCTGGCGCATCCAGGCGATATCGTCGCCGACCGTCCATACCTTGTAGCCCTTCCTGCGGTAGCCTTCCGGCGGAATCAGCATCGCCAGGTTGGTCTTGCCGCAGGCGGACGGGAACGCGGCGGCGACATATTTGATTTCGCCCTTCGGGTTTTCAATGCCGAGAATCAGCATATGCTCCGCCATCCAGCCCTCGGTCTTGCCAAGGTAGGAAGCGATGCGCAGCGCAAAGCACTTTTTGCCCAGCAGAACGTTTCCGCCGTAGCCGGAGTTGACGGAGATAATGGTGTTGTCCTCCGGGAAGTGGCAGATGTATCTCTTTTCCGCGTCGATGCTGCACTTGCAGTGAAGGCCCTTTACCCAGTCGGTGCTGTCGCCCAGCGTATCCCAGACCTTCTGGCCCACACGGGTCATAATCGCCATATTTAACACAACATAAATGGAATCTGTGAGCTCTACGCCGATTTTTGCGAGCGGCGAGCCGATCGGGCCCATGGAATAGGGAATCACGTACATGGTGCGGCCCCTGTAGCTGCCTCTTGCGATGTCGTAAAGCATTTTATAGGTTTCCTGAGGATCCTTCCAGTGATTGGTCGGGCCTGCGTCCTCTTCTTTGCGGGAGCAGATAAAGGTCCTGTCCTCAACGCGGGCAACGTCGTTTACCGCGGTGCGGTGCAGGTAGCAGCCAGGGAGTTTTTCCTGATTCAGCTTGATAAGTTCCCCCGAAGCACAGGCTTCGGCGCGCAATGCCTCAAGCTGAGCCTCTGACCCGTCAATCCAGACTAATTTATCCGGACCAACAAGCGCTTTCATTTCCTCGATCCAGTTCAAAACAGACTTGTTGCTTGTCATGACTCATTTCTCCTTCCGGTCCAATGACCTTCCAAAATTGATGATATTAGATCCCATTATAATACATTGCGGCGTTTTAATCAATCTTGAAATATTGAATTCGTTAAAAATTTACCATAGTAAAATGCACAAAGCTTTCGCTCTGATTTTGGAGGATTTTCATCAGCTTCCTTCAATCGGCATTGCCGCGTGGGCGTTCAGGTCCATTTTCGCAATGTTTCCTGCAAGAAACTCATAGTATCCCTGCGCGCCGACCATGGCGGCGTTGTCCCCGCAAAGCTTCAGCTCCGGCATATAGAATTTCCAGCCGCGGTCCCCGCATTCCCTTTGCAGACGGCTGCGCAGAAGGGAATTGGCGGAAACGCCGCCCGCGATCACCAGCCTGGTGCTGCCGGTATCCTGCGCGGCCTTCACAAAATTTTTGACCAGACAGTCGACCACCGCCTTGCGGAACGAGGCCGCCAGGTCCTCCACCGGCAAGGCCCGTCCCTTCTGCTGCGCGTTGTGGATCAGATTGATGACCGCCGTTTTCAGCCCGGAAAAGCTGTAATCGTACGGCGAGCCGTCCACCGTCGGCCGCGGCAGCAAAAAAGCGTTGGGGTTCCCGCCCTCGGCGCGGCGGTCCATCTCCACCCCGCCGGGGTAAGGCATCCCCATGGCCCTTGCGGCCTTGTCAAAGGCTTCGCCGGCCGCGTCGTCGCGCGTGCGGCCCAGAACATGAAGGTCCGTATAATCCTTTACCTCCACAATATGGCTGTGCCCACCGGAGACGATCAGGCACAGAAACGGCGGCTTCAGCTCCGGTGAGGTGATGTAGTTCGCGGCGATGTGCGAACGGAGGTGATGCACCGGCACGATCGGCTTTCCGGAGGACAGGGCCAGCCCCTTCGCAAAATTCACGCCCACCAGCAGCGCGCCGATCAGTCCGGGCGCGTAGGTGACGGCGACGGCGTCGACCTCGTCCAGCGTCATTCCCGCGTCGTCAAGGGCTTTCTGCGTAACGCCCACAATCGCCTCGCAGTGGCGGCGCGACGCGATTTCCGGCACGACGCCGCCGTAAAGTTTGTGTTCCTCCACCTGTGAGGCAACCACCGAAGACAGAACCGTTCTTCCGTCCTCCACCACCGCGGCGGCGGTCTCGTCGCAGGAGCTTTCCAGTGCTAAAATCCGCATTCTCTATTTTCCCCTTATTCTTTAAAATAAAACCGTCCGGCCCGCTGTCCGACGGAAAACCGGAGCGTTCATCCTTTATTCTGAAAAAAATCTCGTCATCAGAAGCGCGTCCTCTTTCGGTGACGTGTAAAAATCCTTCCTGACCCCGACCGGCTCAAAGCCGAGCCCGGCGTAAAGCGCAACGGCGGCATCGTTGCTCCGCCGCACCTCCAGCGTGATGAATTCCGCATGGTTTTTGACCGCGTCCTCGATCAAATACCGCACCAGCGCCCGCGCGATCCCCCTCCGGCGAAAGCCGGGGTGGACGCAGACCTTGTCGATATAGCACTCCCCGCAGACGCAGTGCATGCCCGCGCAGCCCACGGTCTCCTCCCCGCACTCCGCCGCGGCAAACCGGGCCGTATCGCTGAAAAGCTCCGCGCGGAGCCCTTCGCGCGTCCAGGGGTCTGAAAAGCAGAGGGCGTCGATCTTCGTCAGCGCGTCAAGGTGCTCCTCGCCCATCGGCACGATCCGCGCCCCGCTCACCCCGGCACCTGCCCCGGCTGCTCCGACTGCAGGTCAATCTGACGCACCGCGTGCCTTGCGACCTGTATCAGAATGAAAAGCATCATGACCGCCAGCAGCTGCACGCTGAAAAAGTCCGTGTTGAACAGGTTGTGGCAGACGGCGTAGGTGGAGCTCAGCACCGTGACCACCGGCACATAGAGCATCTTCGGAAAATAAAACGCGAAGACAACCGACAGGATATCCGCCAGATAGAAATACCGCTCGTGCATATGCGGGAGGACGAACGGTAAAAACAGCGCGAAAAAGAGCGCCAGCGAAACAAACAGCTCGTCCGTAAAAACAAACTTC
This sequence comes from Caproiciproducens sp., assembly GCF_053840905.1. Taxonomy (NCBI): domain Bacteria; kingdom Bacillati; phylum Bacillota; class Clostridia; order Eubacteriales; family Acutalibacteraceae; genus Caproiciproducens; species Caproiciproducens sp. Next base: position 97,127 of record NZ_JBNLXQ010000010.1, on the reverse strand, counting down.
CTCTTATACAGATAGAAAAGCACGGCAATGGTCAGCGCGCCGGCCAGGATCACCGCGGCGGCGCTGATGTACTCCGGCGTGTCCTCCGGCAGCCAGGTGTACAGGTTCGGCAGGAACATGGCGATCATCTTATACTGCCCCGCCTGGGAAAAATACACCGTCAGAAGTTCCCGCATGCCGCGCCCCAGAAACAGGGCGGGAAGGATGGCCAGCAGGTACACGAACGGAATCATCAGAAAGGTGCTGGGGCGCACCCTGCGCTTGACGAGCAGGAGCAGCAAAAACGGCGCCAGAAACACCGCCTGCAGTTTAAAGATAAACGCGACGGCAAAGGCGGCGACCGCCTGATATTCCTTATCCAGCATGAAATAGTACACACAGGCGACGAGCGCGGCGGTAAAAATCGCGTCGCACTGTCCCCAGACGGCCGAATTCAGCACCACGCTCGGCAGAAACAGGACAGCCGCGTAAGCCATGCCCCCGTACAGGGGGTCTTCAACCTTCAGCCGGACCGTTTTCATCACGTAAACGGCCAGAACAATGTCCGCCAGGCTGGAAACCAGCTTAATCGCGGTCAGCCCGGAAACGGGAAGATAGGTAAACCCGGCAAGCAGATAAAGATAGGTCGGCATATAGTCGCCGATATCCATCCCCACCGCCGCAAAGCCGCCGTTGTCCTTCAGCGAGGTATACCATCCCTGCAAAAACTGGTGGTAATCCCCCGACTCAAACGGGAAAAGCAGAAAACGGCACAGCAGGGCCAGCACCGTGATCAAAACAAGGAAGCCCATGTTTTCAAACTGTTCGTTTGTCAGCTCTTTGCGCCTGCGCAATTTTCTCCCACCTTTTCATAGATTAGAAAATCAAATTCGAGATGCGTTTTTAGCGTCTGCACCTGTTTCAGCCGCCGTACTCCCTCCGCCCCGGTTTTATAGAAATAGGGCGTCATGGCGAACAGGTCCTGAATCAACGCGCCGGAAATCGCGGCGTCGGTCTGTACCGGCACGCGGCCGGCAAAGGCAAACCCGCCGTAATCCGCCTCAAACACTTCGTTCTCATAGGGCTTCTCGTACAGGATTTCCTTTAACCCGTACAGATGGCGGGGACCCGGCACGGCCAGAATCAGAGTTCCGCCCGGTTTGAGCACGCGGTTCAGCTCGCTTTCCACCACCGGCGCGAACACGTCCAGAGCAAAATCCGCCGCGCCGTCCGAAACCGGGATGGCGAAGCTGCTGGCGACGGCGAAGGAAATCGATTTATATTTTTTCGCCGCAGCCTTTACCGCGAACTTGGAAATATCAAACCCGAAGACCCGCGGGGAAAACCCGTGGGAAAGCAGGTCGTCGCACAGCCGCCCGGTATAGTAGCCCTCCCCGCAGCCCGCGTCAAGGAGGATTGGACTTTTTGTCCGGGAATATGCGCGCACCAGCTCGTTGAGCTTATCGCTGAAAAGCCGGTAGGCGCCGGATCCCAGAAAGCGGCGGCGCGACGCGGTCATTTCCTGATTGTCGCCGGGTACTTTGGCGTGCATTTTGTTCGGCGGCAGAAGGTGGACATAGCCCTCCCCCGCAATATCGTAGCTGTGCCCGTTTTTGCAGACGTAGGCTTTCGCAAGCCTGTCCAGCTTTTCCCGGCAGACGGGGCAGGTGAAAATAGTCATGCCTTCGCCTCGTACCACGTTTTTCCGATTTTCGCCTCGGCCACCATCGGCACGGAGAGGGAAACGGCGTTCTCCATTTCCTCCGTCAGGATCCGCGCGGCCTTTTCCGCCTCGTCCTTCGGGGACTCCACAATCAGTTCGTCGTGCACCTGCAAAATCAGACGCGACCGCATGCCCTCTTTTTCCAGCCGCTTTTCCACCTTCACCATCGCGATTTTGATGATATCGGCGGCGGCGCCCTGGATCGGCATGTTGCGCGCCACCCGCTCGCCGAACGAGCGCATGTTGAAATTGCTGGAGGTCAGCTCCGGCAGGTAGCGCCGGCGGCCGAACATGGTCTCGGCGTAACCGGTCTCCTTCGCCAGCGCCACGACCTCTTTCATATACCGGTCGATCCCGGAATAGTGGGCAAGGTAATCCTTGATATAGGTGTCGGCCTCCCTGCGCGTAACATGAATGTTCTTCGCAAGGGAAAACGCGCCGATCCCGTACACAATACCGAAATTGACCGCCTTGGCGCGGCTGCGCATCATCGGGGTGACCATCTGCTCCGGCATATGGAACACCTGTGCCGCCGTGCTGCGGTGGATATCGTCGTTATTCAAAAACGCCTGTATCATATTTTTGTCGTTGGCAACGTGCGCCAGAACGCGCAGCTCAATCTGGGAGTAATCCGCGTCCACCAGCACCCAGTCCTCGCGCGCGACAAAGAAACGGCGCATTTCCCGGCCGAGGTCGGTGCGCACGGGGATGTTCTGCAGATTCGGCTCCGTGGAACTGATGCGGCCCGTGCGCGTTTCCGTCTGGTTGAAATTGGAATGGATTCTCCCGTCGGGCGCGATCACCTTTAAAAGGCCCTCGCAGTAGGTGGATTTCAGCTTTGCCAGGCTGCGGTAATTCAGCACCAGCTCCACCGCCGGGTGCTCGTAGCGCAGGTTTTCCAGAATTTCCACCGCCGTGGAATAGCCGGTTTTCGTCTTTTTCCCGCGGTTCAGCCCCAGTTTTTCAAACAGCGCCTCGCCCAGCTGTTTGGGGGAATTGATATTGAATTCATAGCCGACCGTTTCATAAATCTGCGTCTGGATCGTGTCGATCTGTGCCTGTAAAACCTCTCCGTACGAGCGGATGCCATCCCTGTCCACGGCAAAGCCGACGGTTTCCATGCGGGCCAGCACTTCCGCCAGCGGCATTTCGATATTATTTAACAGCTCCGTCTGGTTTTTCTTCCCGATTTCACCGGCCAGCACGTCCGCAAGCGCGGGCATCACACAAGCGTCCGTCAGCCGGGCGTCCTCCTGCCGGGTCAGGGCGACGCCGTACTCCTGCGCCAGCCGGGACGGCTCGTAGCCGGACGCCGACGGGTTGAGCAGGTAGGCCGCCAGCATCGTGTCGATCCCGGGGTTTTTCAGCGCGATGTCCCGCGCCAGCAGCGCGGCGTAAAGCGGTTTGATGTCATGCGTATTCTTGCGGATGGTTTCGTCCTCACAGAGCCGTTTGATCCATCCGGCGTCGTCGATCACATGAATCCGGCTGCCGCTGTTGAGATACAGCTTCAGGTTCCCGCCGTCATCCTCCGCGATAAAGTCGGCGCGGCCCGCCTTTTCAAGTTCCTTCAAAAGCGCCGCCGGATCGGTGTTTTCCGCAACGCCCGGCGCGGCTTCCTCCGCTTTCTCCCCTTCCGGAGAAGCGGTGGGCTCGCGCAGGCCCATTTTGTCGATCAGCGAGAAAAATTCCAGCTTTGCCATCAGGCGCGCGGCGGCGTCATTGTCGCAGGGCTGCGGAATATAGTGGGAAATTTCCGTATCGACCGGCGCGTCCGTGCGGATGGTCCCGAGGTAGCGGCTCAGATAAGCGGTCTCTTTGTCCCTGATCAGCTTCTGGCGCATTCCCTCCTTGATATCGAGCGTATCGATCTTTTGATAAATGGAATCCAGATCGTGATATCTCTGAATCAGGTCGCCAGCGCCCTTCGGGCCGATGCCCGCGACGCCTGGAATATTGTCCGACGAATCCCCCTGAATCGCCTTGATGTCGATCAGCTGCTTCGGGGTCACGCCGTAGTCTTCCATAATTTTGGCCTCGTCGTAAACCGTGACCTGCGGCTGGCCGAATTTGGTCGCGGCAAGACGGACGCTGACACGCGGCCCGACCAGCTGAAGGCTGTCGCGGTCGCCGGTGGCGAGAACGCACTCGTCCCCGGTTTCGCTGCAACGGTGCGCCAGCGTGCCCAGAATATCGTCGGCCTCAAAGCCCTCGCACTCCACCAGACGGTAGCCTAAAAGCCGCAGCAGCTCCTTGAGGTTGGGAAGCTGCTGGGCCAGCTCTTCGGGCATGCCCTTGCGCTGCGCCTTGTAACCCGCGTATTCCTTGTGGCGGAAGGTCGGCGCGCGCATATCGAACGCGATGGCCACCGCGTCGGGGCCGGTTTCGTTTTTCAGTTTCTGCAGCATGGTCAGAAAGCCGTAAATTCCGTTGGTAAAAACGCCTTCCTTCGTGGTCAGAAGGCGGATGCCGTAGAACGCGCGGTTCAGTATGCTGTTTCCGTCAAGTACAAGCAGCTTCATGTTGTTCTCCTTTTTCAGCGGTATCGTCTGCGGGCGGACCGGAAAGCAGCATCGCCAGCCGGAAAGCCCCGCTTCTTTTCAAACATATACATTGGTATTATAGCACTTTCCAAAGAAAAAAATAAGTGTTATAATGAACGCGGATTTTAAAACGGAAAGGAATTTTGCATGAAAATCGGCAATTTACAGATAGATGGCTTCGCCGTGCTCGCGCCGATGGCCGGCGTGGCCGACCGGGCTTTCCGCGAGACCTGCGTGCGGTTCGGGGCCTCCTATGCGGTCAGCGAAATGGTCAGCTCGAAGGGACTTCAGTTCAACGACAAAAAGACCGGCGAACTGATGGAGCTGAGCGGCGCGGAGCGCCCGGCGGGCATCCAGCTTTTCGGGAGCGAGCCCGCCGTGATGGCACAGGCGGCAAAAAAGGCGATGGAGTACCGCCCGGACGTGATCGACATCAACATGGGATGCCCCGCGCCGAAGGTGAGCTGCAGCGGCTCCGGCAGCGCGCTGATGAAAAGCCCCGGACTCTGCGGGGAAATCGTCGCGGCGGTCAAAAGCGCCGTCCCCGTACCGGTCACGGTGAAAATACGCAAGGGCTGGGACAGCGGCAGCGTCAACGCGGTGGAAGTCGCTAAAATCTGCGAGGCCGCCGGAGCGGACGCCGTCACCGTCCACGGCCGCACGCGCGAGCAGATGTACGCCCCCGGCGCGGACTGGGAAATTATCCGCCGGGTCAAGCAGGCGGTCGGCATCCCCGTGATTGGAAACGGCGACGTTGTTTCCGCGCAGGCCGCCGCGCGGATGCTGGAGCAGACCGGCTGCGACGCGGTGATGGTCGGGCGCGGGGCGCTGGGCAACCCGTGGATTTTTTCACAGATCAACGCCTACCTGACCGATTCGTGCCGGATCGTCCCTCCGCCGGATATCCATGAGCGCATCCTGGTCATGCTGCGGCATATCCGGCTGATGTGCGGATACAAGGGCGAGCACCGCGCCATGAACGAGGCGCGCAAGCACGTTGGCTGGTACCTGAAAGGGATCAAAAACGCCGCGTCGTTCCGCCGCCGGGCGGGCGCTCTGGAAAGCTGGGAACAGCTGGAGGAGCTGGCCCGGGATATCCTTCTGGCAAACAGCGAACCCACACGGCCTCTATAACGGAAAAACCGCCGGAGGAACCTCCGGCGGTCATTTTTTCACTTACTTTTCCATATAAACAATGGCGAAGGTCCCCGGCCCGCAGTGAACCGAAACGGAACAGCCACAGTCCCCAACCACGATTTCCTCAAAATTCTGGTATTCCATGATCTTCTGTCTGACCGCTTCAATGGTTTCATCGTCTACGTCGTAGTGGGCGATGATAAGACGGGAAAGGTCGATGTTTTCCGCGCCCTTCAGCCTATCCTCCACCAGCTTGCAGACCGCCGATTTCAGGCTTCCGCGGTACTTTTTGGCAACGCCCATTTTGCCGTCCTTCACATCGATGCAGGGCTTCAGGTTCAGCAGATTCGCGCCCAGCGCCTGCACCCCGGTGCAGCGCCCGCCCTTATACATATAAAGGAGCGTGCTGATTACGCAGGTGGTGCGCACCTTCCCGGTCATTTCCCCGACCCGCTGTGCGATCTCCGCCGCGGAATATCCCTGATCGCGCAGTTCGGCCGCCTTCACGGCGAGGATGCCCATGCCGCTGGACACGTTGCGGGAATCCACGGGATAAACGCCGTCAAACTTTTCGGCGGCCATCTTCGCGATATTCGGCGTCACGGTCAGCTCCGCGCTGATACTGAAATGCACGACCTCCCAGCCTTCGTCCGTCCACCTGCGGTAAAACTCCTCGTAATACGCGGGAGTCGGAGCGGAGGTGGTGGGAAGCTGTCCGGTCTTTTTATAATATTCGAACAGATCCGGCGTATGGACGGTTACCCCGTCCAGATAGGACTTGTCGCCCAGATTCACGTTGAGCGGAATAACTTCGATCCGGTAGCGCTCCAGCATCTGTGCGTTCAGGTCGCAGGTGCTGTCGGCTACAATTTTTACCTTTCGCTGCATAGCTCCTCCTATTTTTCCTTGTAAAACAAAACCAGCGTGTTGGGGCCCGTGTGGACCGTCATGCTGCATCCCGCGCGCGAGGTGAGGACCTGCCGGAACTTCCCGCTTTCCTTCACCATTCTGACAACGCTGTCAAAAAGCGACCGGTCCATCCCCGTGGTGGAAACAAACGCGCGCTCGTCGTCCATATTCGGCTGCTCCAGCACAAAACGGATATATTCCCTGCAGACCTGAGCGAAATTCCCGCGGAATTTCCGCCGCACGGAAAGCACGCCGTGGGTGTCCAGCAGAAGGCAGGGGCGCAGCTTCAGCAGGTTTGCCCCGAACATCTGCAGCATGGTGGCCCGTCCGCCCCGGTAGGCAAATTCCAGCGTATCCAGAAGCACGTTGGTGCGCATTTTGGTTTTGTCTGTTTCGATTCTGTCAAAAATCTCTTTTGCTGACATGCCCGCGTCGCGCATGTCGGCGGCCCGGAGCACCAAAAGGCCCTGAGCGGAGCTCAGCGTAAAGGTGTCCACCACATAAACGTTGTCGAATTCCCGCGCGGCGATCAAGGCGTTCTGATAGGACGAGGAAAATTTGGAATTCATCGCGATATGGACCACGTCGTTTCCGTTCTCCGTCTGCTTTTTGAACAGTTCAAAAAAATCGGCGGGCGGCGGAGCCGACGTTTTCGGCAGCCGGTGCGTTTTCTCGTAATCCACAAAAAGGTCGTCCGGCCCGATTTCAAAAACATCCCGGCGGGTGCGGCCTCCCACCGTAATATAAAGCGGGACAATCTCGATCCGATATTGCTGATATAAATCGGGAAACAAGTCGCAGGCACTGTCGGTGCTGATAATTACGCCCATAATCGCACTCCCACAATCATTTTGCATACTAATTTTTTAATTATATCATCCTAAAATCCTTTTTTCAATCTTCTCCTGCCGCAAATGTATTTCTATGGAAATTTTACAGAAAATTCACAGTTGTATGGGAACCATATTATATGATATGATATGTTTATGTCAGCTTATCAGCATTGAGAGGATTTGTAAGAATGAATATAAAATCGAAGAGATTTCTGACGGTGTTTCTGACACTGATTTTTGCGGTCACAGTATTTACGCTGACTGCTTTTGCACAAAGCAGCACGGTCGACCCGCCCGGACAGGAGCCCACAAGCTCCGTTTCCACGGGCGGGGGTTCTTCCCAGCCCGGAGACGCTTCGCAGGGGGAAGCGTCTTCCCAGCCGGGAGAGGCGTCCCAGCCCGACGGCAATTCACAGGGGGAAGCTTCCCAGCCCGACCAAAACAGTCAGGCCGAGTCCGCCGCGAGCAATCCGGAAAGCTCCAGAGCTACCGCGGTTTCCAGCAAGGAGCCGGCGGTAAACCACTATGTCGATACCCACACCAATGAGGTCGAAAAAAGAGCTTCTCAGGCGGCGCAGACCGTCAGCGACCCGGACGTGCTTTCTTCCCAGGACTGGGGAGAGCTTCTTTCCAGCGGGGGGTCCTCCTCCAGCGAAACGGTGGCGGCCGCCGGTACCGTCAGCAGTGAAGCCGAATCCCCGTCGGGGATCGGCGGCGTATCCTGGCTTCTGATTTTGGGTGTTGTGCTGATCGTTCTTGCGCTGTGCGGAATCGGCCTGTTCATCTACCTTCAGTTTTTTTTTCAGGGACGCCGTCAAAACCTGAAGTTCGCCCCCGCAGGCGGCGTTCAGGAAGCCGATGAACCCGAAACCTTTGAGGACATCAGCTCCTACAGCGACGAGACGCAGCACCAGACCGACGCCGTTTCCGACGATACGCAGTCCTTTACCGATATTCAGTCCAGCTCGAACGAAACCGAAGCCCCCGCCGCCGCGGAGACGGCGCCCGCCGCAAAATCCCGGACCGTCGCAAAGCACCGGCCCGCCGCGAAGCCGCAGCCGGATAAAAGGCCGGTGAAGTCCGATCAGGAAGAAACCGCGCCCATTCCGCAGGATCTTTTAAACCGGAGCGATCCGTCCGTTTCTTCCCCCGACCCCGATTCTCTCCCGAAATCACAGGCGCGGCCGGTACAGGACAGCAACTTTGACTGGGAGAAGTTTTTCAACGAAGAAAAGTAAGCGAATGCTCTTTTAAAAATAGAAAATTTATAAATCAAGCGCTTTGAACCGGTTTTTCCGTTCAAGGCGCTTTTTTATGATCCTTTGAAATGATTGATTCCGCTTCATCCGGCGACCGATTTCAGCCCCGTGGTAAACCGGATCGTCTTCCCGTCGCATTGCGCCAGAACGGTTTTCTGCCGGTCGGTGCGGTAAACGGTCACTCCCGCTTTCTTCAGCCGGTCCAGCACCTCCTTGTGCGGATGGCCGTAATCGTTGTTCAGTCCGCAGGAGATCACTGCCGTACCCGGGTCAGCCGCCTTCAGGAAGGCGGCGCCGGTGGAGGTGGAGCTTCCGTGATGCCCGCATTTCAGGACGTCGCACCGCAGGTCGTACCCCTTTTTCACCATTTCCTTTTCGCTGTCCGATTCCGCGTCCCCGGTAAACAGAAAGCGCTTTTCGCCGCTTGTAAGCATCGTAACGATGGAATAGCTGTTCAGACCGCCGTATTTTTCGGAATTCGGGGCCAGTATTTCCAGTTTTTCCTCCCCGTTGTCAAAAATCACCGCGCCCGCTTTCGCGGCGGTAATTTTGAGTCCTTTCCGGTCGATGGCGGTCAGCAGCTTTTCATAGGTTGCCGTGGTGGGAATCTGGCTGTCGGGGATTCTGGGCATATAGACCTTCCCGACGGAAAAGCGGTCGACGACCTGCTCCATCCCGCCAATGTGGTCGGCGTGGGGGTGCGTCGCGATCAGGCAGTCGATTTTTGAAACCCCCAGACCGGCCAGGTAATCGGCAAGCTCCCGCGCCGTTTCCGGGGTGCCCGCGTCGATCAGGATATTTTCACCCGTTTTCAGGCGGATCAGCTCGCTGTCCCCCTGCCCTACGTCAAGAAAATAGACGCTTGTGGCGTCCCGCTCCGCCCCGGACGGCTGTGCGCCCGGAGAACTCTGCGGCGCCGGACCGGCGACCGTTCCCGTCCCGCCGCGGGACCCGAACGCCATAACCGCCGAAATCGCGGCAAAAATCAGCAGAGAGACCCAAAAAGGTGTTCTCTGATTTTTTCTGTGTGCCAATGATGTTCCTCCTTCTGTTCCCGTGTACTAAAAAACCGCCCTCACGGGCGGCGAGAGTGTCGAAAAAACTGTCAGGCGTCGGAAAATATGCCGGGACGGCATATCCATCAATACCGATTACGCCTTTTCCGTTCCGAAAAGATTGAAGCGGAAAAGTCTGGATTCATCCTCCGGTTTTTCACAGATAATAAAGGCCTCCGCGATTTTTCCGCCTTCGATCAGCTGTGTCAGCCCGACCAGCTGGCTGAGCTTGCTCTTTAAATTGAGATGGTCGCCCTCGCGCGTTACCAGAAAGACGTTTCCCTCACACTGGTCAAGCACCTTTAAAAACGCGGGAACATCCACATCATGCAGTTGAAGCGTAGATGACGTCATAATAAGCCTCCTTCAGCGGTTTTCATGCTATTATCTTCCAACGCCATTATAACATTTTCCTCCCGATTGTCAATGAGCCGGCATGCCTTCCGTCTGCCGGGACAGCTTGCGGTTTTCGGAACGGATGTGCTATAATGCCTATTGATTACTTTAGCAAGGTCCGCATCCGGCAACTTGCTATCCAGACAGGAGATTGTTAAAAATGACTTTCGCACCCGAGTCCGCCATCGTATTGGGTGACAAAAATGACCTGCCCATGATTTATGAGGACATGAAGCAGCAGTTCCCGCCCAACGAGTTGTATCCGTATCCAAGGCTTTTGCAGCTTCTGAACGGCGACCGGTATAAAATTCTGCTGTTCCGCCGGCTTTCCGACAACGAGCTGATCGGCTACGCTTTGGTGTACGCGATGGAGGACAGCAATATGCTTTGGCTGGATTATCTGGCCGTCCTGAAAAAATACCACGCCCACGGATACGGCAGCGCGCTGTTTCGTGCGCTCTGGCAGAAATACTGCGGCCCGTTCGACGGCATCCTGTTTTCCGTGGAATATGTCTCCGAAACCGACCCGGAGCTTGCCGAACGGCAGAAACGGCGCATCCGGTTTTACGAAAAGCTGGGCGCGCGCCGCCTTCACGCGAAATTCCTGCTGCCCTGCGACGACGGGGCCTTTCCGATGCACCTGTACTGCAAACCGCGCCGCGGATACCTCACCATCAGCCGCTCCGTACAGATGCAGGCGGTCAGCCAGATGTACGAATACTGTTTCTTTTACCTGAAGCACCGCCGGGAGCTGCTTCCCAAATTCAAAGACACCATTGCCGACGAAAAATTTACCGACTGACGATTTGGCCGTCCTGTATCTGTACCATGCGGCCCGCGGAAGCGGCGATTTTTTCATCGTGCGTAATCAAAATAACCGTTTTCCCTTCTTCATTTAAAGAATTTAAGATCCGCATGACCGCCGCGCCGGACTTTGAGTCCAGGTTTCCGGTCGGTTCATCGGCCAGAATAATGGGTGGCTTTGCCGCGATCGCGCGCGCAATGGCCACCCTTTGCTGCTGCCCGCCGCTCATCTGGTCGGGCCTGTGATGCTCGCGGTTCGTCAGCTCGACCTTCGAAAGCGCCTCCTGCGCAAGGGCGCGGCGCCCGGATTTCGGAATCCCGCGGTAAAGCAGGGGCAGCTCCACGTTTTCAAGCGCGTCCAGCCCGCCGATCAGATTGAACCCCTGAAAGACGAACCCGAGCTCGCAGTTGCGGATCTGCGTCAGCCGTTTTTCGCTCAGACCCGCCACGTTTTCCCCGTCCAGATAATACTCGCCCATGGTTGGCGTATCCAGACAGCCCAGAATATTCATCAGGGTCGATTTTCCCGAGCCGGACTGACCGACGATGGCGACGAATTCACCCTCGTCTATGGACAGGGAAACGCCGTTCAGCGCGCGCACTTCGTTCTCCCCTTCGTTGTATATCTTATAAATATTACTGATGGTAATCAAATTTTCGATCGTGAACACCTCGTTTACAAATATCCCCGAATCGCTTATAATAAGACCAAATAACAGCATAAAGGGGACAGATTGATGCTTACAAAATATTGGAAACAATTCAAGAGCGGCACCGATATCCGCGGGGTGGCCAGCGAAGGAGTACCGGGGCAGGAAATCAGCCTTACCGATGAAAATATTGAAAAAATGGCGGCGGGTTTCGTCCTGTGGCTTTCCGCCTTTACCAAAAAAGGCGCTTCCCAGCTGACCGTCGCCGTAGGGCATGATTCCCGCATTTCCGCCGACCGGATTCAGGCGGCAGCGACCCGTTCGCTCACCGGGGCGGGCGTGCGGGTGCTGGACTGCGGGCTGGCCTCCACCCCCTCCATGTTTATGACCACAGTCGACCTCGGCTGCGACGGCTCCATACAGATCACGGCAAGCCATCACCCCTTCAACCGCAACGGGCTGAAATTTTTTACCGGAAACGGCGGCCTGGACGCGCCGGATATCGAGCAGATCCTGCTGCACGCGCAGGAGGGCGAAAGGCCCCTTCCCGGCTCCGGGACCGTGGAAAAGGTCGATTATATGGCGCGGTACTGCGCGAACCTGAGAGAAAAAATCAAAGCCGGCGTGAACGCCGCGGACTACGGGCATCCGCTCGCGGGATTTAAAATCGTGGTGGACGCGGGCAACGGCGCGGGCGGCTTCTACGCGCGGGACGTGCTGGCCCCCCTCGGAGCGGATACCGACGGCAGCCAGTTTCTGGAGCCGGACGGCACCTTCCCGAACCATATCCCCAACCCGGAAAACGAGGCCGCCATGCGGTCCGTATGCGCGGCGACCGTTGCCGCGAAAGCGGACATGGGCGTTATTTTCGACACCGACGTGGACCGCGGCGGCGCGGTGGACGCAAAGGGGGACGAAATCAACCGCAACCGGCTGGTGGCCATCGCCTCCGCGATTGCGCTCGAGGGAAACCCGGGCGGCACCGTCGTAACGGATTCCATCACTTCCAGCGGACTGAAGACCTATATTGAAAAAACGCTGGGCGGGAAGCACCACCGTTTCAAAAGAGGATATAAAAACGTCATCAACGAGGCGATCCGCCTGAACGAAGAGGGCGTCAACTGCCCGCTGGCCATTGAGACCTCCGGCCACGCCGCCCTGCGCGAAAATTATTTTCTGGACGACGGCGCGTATCTGGTGACCAAGATCATTATCAAAATGGCCCGGCTGCGCGCACAGGGAAAGACGCTGGAAAGCCTGCTCCTGCCGCTGGCGGAACCGGCGGAGGCCGCCGAACTGCGCTTCCCGATTCTGGAAGAAAATTTCCGGGAATGCGGTAGCCGGATCATTTCCGAGCTGGAGGCTTACGCCAGACAGCAAACGGGCTGGCAGATCGCGCCCGACAACCGCGAGGGCATCCGCATTTCCTTCGGGAAAGAGAACGGGGACGGCTGGTTCCTGCTGCGCCTGAGCGTGCACGACCCCCTGATGCCGCTGAACGTGGAAAGCGACACCCCGGGCGGAAACAGGCTGATCGCAAAGCAGCTCTACGGCTTCCTGCGCACCTGTTCCGGCCTGGATATCTCGCCTCTGGAAAAATTTATCGGTTAAATAACACAGGGGCGGCCATGAGCCGCCCTTGTTTTTGCGTCATGCTTTCAAAAGGACCAGATGCGCCACGCCCGGGATGCTTTCCCCCTGCTGCGACGAGGTGGGCGACATCAGCGCGCCCGTCCCCAGAAACAGCACCTTGTGCAGCTTTCCGGTCAGCATCTGCTGCATGATATAGGAGCACAGCACCGCTCCGGAGCAGCCGCAGCCGGAACCGCCCGCGTGGACGTCCTGCTTTTCAATGTCGTAGATCATCAGTCCGCAGTCATTGTGTACGGCTCTGATATCGATTCCGTCCTTCATCAGCAGCTTTTCCATCAGGTCGCTGCCGATGCTTCCGAGGTCCCCCGTCAGGATCAGATCAAAATCCTTCGGCGAAGAGCCGGTGTCCGACAGATAATCGATCAGCGTCTGCGCCGCGGCCGGGGCCATGGCGGCCCCCATGTTTGCCGCGTCCTTGATGCCGAAGTCGGTGATCCGCCCAAAGGTGACGGAGTCCACGACAACCTGGCCCTCCTGTTTCTGCTGCGGGGAACCCATCACGATCGCCCCGGCCGCCGTGGCCGTCCACTGGGCCGTGGGCGTCCGCTGCCCGCCGTATTCCAGCGGGAACCGGAACTGGCGCTCCGCGGAACAGAAATGGGACGAGGTCACCGCGACCGCCCGCCGCGCCGCGCCGGACTCCGTGAATAAAGAAGCGATCGCCAGCGTCTGCGCCATGGTGGAGCAGGCGCCGAACTGCCCGAGAAACGGGATGTTCAGGCTGCGCAGGCCGAAGGTGGAGGAAATGCACTGATTCAGCAGGTCCCCCGCCAGAATGCAGTCGATATCCGAATTTTTCAGGTTTGCCTTTTCCACCGCAAGCACGACCGCCTCATTCTGCAGGCGGCTTTCCGCTTTTTCCCAGCTTGACTCCCCCAGCGTCGTGTCGTTGTGGCACTGGTCGTAATACTGTCCGAGCGGCCCTTCGCCCTCCTTTTTGCCGACAACCGAGGCGGAACCGAGAATCACGGGCTTACTGGTCAGTTCAACCGTATATTTGCCGATTCGGGTAGGCATAGCCATTCCTCCTCATCCTTAGTATAAATGGAAAAACCATATGATCAGGCCGTATAAGATCGAAGCCGCGATTCCGTAAACCAGCACCGGCCCCGCGATGACGAACATTTTTCCGCCCATTCCAATGACATAGCCCTCGCTTTTAAACTCCATGGCAGGAGCGACGATCGAATTGGCGAACCCCGTAATCGGCACCAGCGTGCCGGCCCCGGCGTGCTTTGCGATATTGTCGTAGATTTTCAGCGCGGTCAGCAGCGCGCTGAGCGCGATTAAGCTGATGGAAACCCACGCGCGCGCGTCCTTGAGCTCCAGCCCGTAGTGCATGTACAGGTTAGCCAGTGCCTGTCCGAGCGCGCAGATACCGCCGCCGACCACAAACGCGAGAATGGTATTTTTCACGTATGTCGTACCGGGCGAAGCTTTATCTGCCATCTTTTTGTATTCCCCTTTTGATATTGTCATCTCGGCACCTCCTTCAAAAAATATTCTGCCAATCCGGCACGCAAAATATACGAATCCGGCACGATTTTTCGGCGTCTGTTTCGCGCCCGTAAAAGGGTTTTCCCCGCAGGGGGACCGCTTTATCAGGAAAAAATTATTTTTTTGCTAAAAAGGTTGGATTTTTCGACAAAATACGTTATGATAAATAAAGATTCCAATATCAGGAAAATAAACTGTGGAGCATGATCATGGACAATCGTATTCCTTCCGGTTACTATCATCAAATATCCGCTCTGAACCGCGCAAACACAGCGGTTAACAAAAGCGCGCCGGCCTCCGTATTTTCCAAGCTGCTGCAAAACGCGATCGGCGCGGAGGACAGTCAACAGAAAAAGGGCGGCATGGAGGATATCTTCCAGACCGCCGCCCAGAAATACAATCTCCCGGTGAACCTGCTCAAAGCGGTCGCCAAGGTGGAATCCGGATTTGACGCGGACGCCGTTTCAAGCTGCGGCGCGCAGGGCGTGATGCAGCTGATGCCGGGAACCGCCGCCTCGCTGGGGGTGGAAAATCCCCTTGACGCGGAGCAGAACATCATGGGCGGGGCAAAATACCTGAGCCAGATGCTCGACCGGTACGACGGTGACACCAAGCTGGCGCTCGCGGCCTACAATGCGGGCAGCGGCAACGTCGCCAAGTACGGTGGAATTCCTCCGTTCAAAGAGACACAGGCCTATATTTCCAAAGTGCTGAACGAAGCGGGCGGGGATGTTTCCGCGCCGGCCGACGCGCTTTCCGAACTGAGTTCGCTTCTGAACGCTTCCGTTAACGGGACGGGGCTGACCGGCCTTTCGGCGCTGACCGGCTCCCCGTCGTCCGGTTCCCCGTCGGCGGTTTCCCCCGGAACCGGCGCTTCCGGCGCCGCTTTCACCTATGACGATTACCTCGCGTTCCTGCAGCTTTTTATCGCCCAGATGCAGATGAACACCACCCAGATGATGTCCTCAGACCTCTCGGGCCTTACGTCCTCCGACACGGACAGCCCGACGTCCCTGTTATAAGAAGATGACGTAAAAATCCCCTTTCCAACCGCTTAGCGGCACTGGAAAGGGGATTTGTTTTGTGTTGAGGACCTGCCGTCGGGAAACGCCTACGGCGGCACTTTCAATCAGCTTACGTTAAATCGAAGCCTGATGCTCCAAAACTCCTTCCGGCGCGCCGGGCGCACCACCTCCCTCAAAGAGGGAGGCAGGGGTCTGATCACAGCGATTCGATTTCTTTGAGCCAGAGAGCCGAAGACGCGTCGCTGGGCATCCGCCAGTCCCCGCGGGGGGACAGCGTGACACTGCCGACCTTCGGGCCGTCCGGCAGGCAGGAACGCTTGAACTGGTGCGTGAAAAACCGCTGGTAAAAGGTCGTCAGCCATTTTTTGATCGTCGCGCCGTCGTAGATTCCGGCAAACGCGCTCTGCGCCATATGGTAAATCTTCGCGGGCGTGAACCCGAAGCGGAGCATGTAGTACAGGAAGAAATCATGCAGCTCGTAAGGGCCGACGATATTTTCCGTCTTCTGGGCGATGACCCCGTTTTCCGGCGGCAGAAGCTCCGGGCTGACCGGGGTGTCCAGCACATCCTCCAGCAGCGCGCACAGCTCTTCGCTGCTGTTGACGGCGGCGTGGTGCACGAGATGCCGCACCAGCGTTTTGGGAATGGAGCAGTTCACGCTGTACATGGACATAATGTCGCCGTTATAGGTGGCCCAGCCGAGCGCGACCTCCGAAAGGTCGCCCGTGCCGATAACCAGCCCGCCGCACTGGTTTGCCAGATCCATCAGGACCTGTGTGCGTTCGCGCGCCTGCGCGTTCTCATAGGTGACGTCGCGCACATTCGGGTCGTGGCCGATATCCTCGAAATGCCGGGACACCGACTCCCCGATGGGAATCTCCCTCAGGGTGACCCCCAGCATTTCGGAAAGGCGCTGGGCGTTGCTTTTGGTCCGCTTCGTCGTGCCGAAGCCCGGCATCGTGACCGCCAGGATCCCCTTGCGGTCCAGCTTCAGAAGGTCGAACGCGCGCGCAATGACGAGCAGGGCAAGCGTGGAATCCAGCCCGCCTGAAACGCCGATCACCGCGCATTTGGAGCCGGTGTGTTTCAGCCTTGTTTTGAGGCCCGCGGCCTGCATGTTCAGGATCATTTCACAGCGCTCGCTCAAATCCCTGGTATCGTCCGGCACAAAGGGAAGAGCCGGGAATTTCCGCTCCAGTATGGGGTCTGGCATGTCCATGTCAAAGCCGACCTCACAGGCCTCTCCCATGTTTGACCACGTGGTGGTGCGCAGACGTTCCTGCATCATGCGCTGCAGGTCGACATCCGCCACGGTCAGCCCCGTCGTAAACAGCTGCGATTCGGCAAGGACCGTCCCGTTTTCGGCAATCACGTTGTGCCCGGAGTACACCAGGTCGGTGGAGGACTCCCCTTCCCCGGCGTCGGCGTAAGCGTAGGCCGCAAGCAGCCGCGCGGACTGCCCGTTGACCAGATTGCGGCGGTAGGGCGCCTTGCCGATGATCTCGTCGCTCGCGGACGGGTTGAGCAGCAGGGTGGCCCCGCACTGCGCCAGCCGCGCGGACGGCGGGCAGCAGGTCCACAGGTCCTCGCAGATTTCCACGCCGACCACCAGCTCCGGCGCGCTTTCGCACCGAAAGATCAGGCTGTTTCCCAGCGGAACGGTCCCGCCGCAGAAGCGGGTTTCCGCGTACGCGGGCGCGGGCGTGAAATGCCTCGCTTCATAAAATTCGCTGTAATTCGGAATGCTGCTCTTTGCCGGCAGCCCCAGCAGCTTTCCGCGGCAGACGACCGCCGCGCAGTTGTAAAGGTCCGCCCCGACCGGAACGGGAAGCCCGATCACCGCGAGCAGGTTCATGCCGCGGGTCTGCTCCAGAAGATCGCCGAGCGCCTTCTGCGCGGCGGAAATCAGCGTGCGGTCGCGAAACAGGTCGCCGCAGGTGTACCCGGTCAGGCAAAGCTCCGGGAAAACCACCGCGGTCACCCCGCGTTTTTCACATTCGCGCATCTGATCGAGAATCTGGTTTTTATTATATTCACAGTCGGCAACCTTAATGGACGGCGTCGCCGCCGCCACCCTGAAAAAACCGTCCTTCATTCAACACGGCACCGGGCCTGTCCCGTTTCCTGCGCCGCAACGTACGGGAAACTCCGATGCCTGCCCCCTCCCACGATAAAATTGATATTATGAAGATTTTCCATGCGGGCTTTGCCGACCGCTTTTCCGGTCCATCCCGGCAAAAAACGCCCCGACGATGATACAGGAATAATAAGCGGTAAACCGCCAAAGTAGCATGGCCTGATGAAGAATGTCCTGCCCGAAAAAGATCTGAAAAATAACCAGAAAACTGCCTTCCGCCGCCCCCGCGGCACCCGGCAGCGGCGTATAGGTGGAAATCATGGTGACAAAGCTCTGCGCCGCCACCATATCCACAAACGGTGCGCCGGGACTGTGAAAAGCCTTATAGATAAAAAAAGGCACCGCGAAAACGGCAGTAAGCTGAACCGCGGTGTACGCGTACACTTTTCCTTTCATCCGCCGGTTCCCCAGCATGGCCCTGTTGTTTTTCATGTAAAATTCCAGCTGACTTTTTACCTTCTCGTCGGCCTGCTTCGGATTTTTCACAATATGGAGCTTTGTCAGAACCCACACGCAGCTATGGATCAGCCTTGTGGTGAAAGCCGGGCTGTGGGTAAATAAAAGAAGCAGGATCACCACCGCGGACTGACACAGAAAGCCGACGACCGCCAGCGCCATAAAGCTCTGAAATTTACTGCGGAAAAACGAATATTTGATCAGGATGACCGCCATGGAATAAACGGTAATGGAAATCTGATAAACCAAAAATTTGCGCACCAAAGCCGACAGAGCGATTCCGGAGGCAACGCCCTGCCTTGTCAGAGCAAGCACCTGCATCGGCTGGCCGGCCGCCGCGAACGGCGACACGGAATTGAAATACTGTCCGACCATCGTCACCTTAAAAGCACGCCGGAAGCCGTACTTCCCGTGACAGGAAGCGGCGACCAGGTTCTGGGTGACAAGGCCTTCCATCATCCAGCTGAGCACCACGCAGCCAAAAGCGCCCAGAAGCCAGTACGGGTCAAGCGTGTGAAAGCTGTACAGCAGAGTAAGCAGATGATTGTCCGTCAGACAGAAATAGGCCAGCATCCCCAAAGTCAGCGCAAAAAGCGCAATCCGAAATATTTTAGACGGCCTGTTCCTGCTCTCGCTCATATTCTCCGTTTACTCCCACTTTCTTCAGCGGGTGGAGTAGTCCTTTTCCAGCTTTTCGGGAGCATCCACCACATCCGGCAGCTCGCTGAACATGGTCGTAGGACTGAACTCATCCGCGGAATAATGCCTGATGGCACGCGATATCCGGCGCATGTTGGCCATGCACCCACGCATACATTTTTTCTCATTATGCAGCTTTAATACATACAAATAACAGCAGGCGCACGTTTTTCTGGTGAGCGCCAGATAGCTCTTCTTATATTTTTCGTAAAGCCCGTTTTTTTCCAGCGAAATACGGACCATGGCGATCGCGCGGATGAAGTCGTTGATCTTGTCCGCATTCATGGTCGCCAGGGTGCTGGCCGGATGCTGATTGTAGTAGTAGAGCGGACGGTCGATGACGACCACCTGGTTTGCATGCACAAAAATTTTGTTCGCGACGGCCATATCCTCAAAGCACATGGTCGGGAACTTGATATCATAATCTGTAAAAAGGGCGCGTTTATACATCTTGTTCCAGACAAGGCTCTGAATTTCCACATCGCGCAGAAGCTTTTTCATCGCCTCGGCGGGCTTCAGAATCCCGCGGCAGCGGAACGGATATTCAAACAGGAAATCATTTTCCACAAAGTGGAAATAATAATAACAGCAGGCGATATCGCTGCCCGTGTCCACACAGGCGTTGTACAGCTCTTCCAGGTAGGTGGGGCAAACATAGTCGTCGCTGTCCACAAAGCAGACGTATTCGCCGCGCGCGGCCGCAAGGCCGCTGTTGCGCGCATTGGCGATGCCGCCGTTTTTCTGGTCGATCACCTTCACAAAATCGTATCTCTCCTCAAAACGGCGGAGGATATCGAGGGAATCGTCTTTGGAGCCGTCGTTGACGGCGATAATTTCAAAATCGTTAAATGTCTGGCTGACCAAAGAAGACAGGCATTTGCCGATATATTTTTCAACATTGTAGACCGGTATGATAATGCTAATCTTCGGTGCAGCTACCTTTTCAGACAACATCAGCTCATCCTTTCTTGGCCTGCGGCAGAACAGCCGCCTTTTGAAATTGTATTGTTTTAAACAGTATGTTGTTTATTTTGTTTGCGCAATGAAAAAATATCCTGTTCCACTCTCATTTTTACAGAAATAAGACAAAAAGTCAAGTCCAATTTAAAACCAGGGTGCAGCCTGAGCCACACCCTGAAAAGCCGGTTATTCGGGAATGATGATGTCCGCAGGAACCGTGTCGGACTCGGTGCCGCCGGACTGTCCGCCGCTGTCCTGATCCGCCTGGGAGGACGCGGGGGAGGAGCTGCCCGGCGAAGAGGAAGAGCCTGCCGGTTTCGAGGAACCGGCGGGCGGTTTGGAAGAACTCGCCGGTTGGGAGGACGCGGAGGACGCGGAGTTTCCACCCACCGTTGTTCCGGGACCCATGGAATAATACGCGGGCTGCGCGCGATAATAGGAGGAGGACAGGTTTTCCGTTTTTACCACGGCGCCGTTTTTATAAAAAACGCGCTGCGCGGTCGCCCTTGCCCCCGTACGCGCTTTGGAATCCAGCTTGACGACCCCTTTCGTCAGCGTTTTGTCAACAATGTATTTCGGGGCGGTCGGCGCGGCGATCGTCTCCGTCTTCTGCGAGGTGACGGCAATATGATCGTAATCCGGCGACTGGTACCCGTAAAAAGTGACGGTGAGCACCTTTCCCTTGATGCCGGAAACAATGTAGATGGGATATTCCGTGGGATTCCGGAATTTGAAGTCCAGATCCGGGTAACTGACCGCGGCGTCCTGGCCGATCGGGCAGTAGGTGGACTGAAGCGTATGGTTGGAGCGCTGTGTGATCTTCATGTTGGAACGGAGCGCCGCGCCGTAAACGGTGGTGGACGCCTGACAGATTCCGCCGCCGTAGGATTGGATCAGCCTGCCGTTCAGAATCGCCCCCGCCTCAAGAAAGCCGCTTGCCTTGCTGGTGGAGTCGCCGACGATCCCGTTGAAGGAAAACGTGCCGCCCGCCGGGATACAGGTCCCGTTGATTTTGGAGAGGGCCAGCGCCATATTATGAGTGCCGTTCGCGTTGTTGGTGGACGTGGTGCTGTAGGTTCCCAGCTTCTGCAGGTGGCTTTTCACCTCCGCAATGGTTTTGCTGAACGGGACCACCGTCGTCGGTACTTCCACCGTTCCGGCGCGGGGGCCGTTGATCAGCGCTTCCACCTGTGCGTATAGCCTGTTCTCATCGACCGCGAGGCCGTTTTTACCGTCGGCATAGCGGAAGGCCGCGGTTTTCGTGTCAAAGGAGGCCACCGTCGCGTCGACCGGGTCACAGGCGATCCCCTTGACCGTCTCTTTCAGCTTGGCGTCCAGATTATCGTAATTCATCGTATTGGTGATATTGTACGTTTTAGGAGCGGTCCGCAGCGCCAGCACCTGCTGATAGCGCTCTTCCCTGTCCCCAGTGCGCGCATAGGCATACGCCTCTTTCAGCACGTCGTCCGTATTGAACCGGAAGTTGAGGTCATCCTCGGTCAGCTGCCACGTTTTATCCTGATAAACGATCCTGATATCGTACTTGCCGCGCAGGCCCGGTTCGACCGCGGCAGCGGCGGCTTTGGCCTGCTCCATGGTCTTTCCGCCCAGATCGACGCCGGCGACGACGATTCCCTTATAGAAGGTATCCGCGTCAATCACCGAAGCAACCTCCTGCCGGTGCCGATAAACCTCATACAGCTGTTTGCCGAACAGGCCGCCGACCGCAGCAAGCAGAACCACTCCGGCAATCACAGCCGCAATCCCTGCGCGCTTTTTCCCGGAGTTCGGCGCTCCGGAAGAAATGTCGATCCTATTTGCATCGGTCATACTGGGCCTCCCAAATAACAGTAAATTCTCAAGTTGCTGACAGATCCTCAAAATGCTGGTATCATTATATAACGCGGCCCGATAAAAGTAAAGTTACAGCTTTATAACCGGCCGCGGGCCTCCGGCGGGGCTTTGAGGGAATTTCATTGGCAACTTTTATAAATATATGATATAATTACCAAAGATATGGCAATCCGGAAAAAACGGTTACAGGTTTCCCGTTTCTTTTCAGATCAGCCGCAGTATGATGGGAAATACGATCCCTGACCAAAGGAGGATTGGTGTGAAGATCTTAATTCTTTCGGCCGCGACGGGCGGAGGACATCTGAGAGCCTCCCATGCCATTGAAAAATATATCGCGGAGAATTCCACGGGCAACGAGGTGGCCGTGGTCGACGCGCTGAAGAGCATCAACGCCGTATTGGACAAGACGGTCTGCGAGGGGTATCATTTTCTGGCGACAAAAACGCCGAAGGTGTTCGGGCAGCTTTACCGGAAAAGCAATCAGGAAAGCCTGCTTGCCAATCTTGTGAACCGTTTTTCCAGCGTGTTCAGCCAGAAGCTGATCCCGCTGATGGAGGAGCAGAAGCCCGACGTGATTATCTCCACCCATCCGTTTGCAACGGAAATGGTTTCCCACTTAAAGGGCAAGGGGATCGTAAAGGCCCCGCTGATCTGCCTGATGACGGACTACGGCCCGCACCGTGCGTGGATCGCGGAGCATGTGGACGCGTATATCGTTTCCACAAAGGACATGATCCCGGAAATGAACGCGATGGGCGTCCCCGCTGAAAAGATTTATCCGTTCGGCATTCCCGTGGGGGATGTTTTCTACAGCAAGGGCGACAGGCCCGCCCTGCTGAAAAAATTCGGTCTGGACGAGGACCTGCCGACCATCCTGATCATGGCGGGCAGCTTCGGCGTCACCAACATCATGAAAATCTATAAGCACCTGACGCAGCTTCCCATCGAGTTTCAGGCGATCGTCATCACCGGCCGCAACCAGAAGCTGTACGAGTCCTTCGCCCCGGTGATCGCGCAGAGCCCCAAAAAGACCAAGCTGGTCTTTTTCACCGACGAAGTGGAAAACTATATGCACGCGTCCGACCTGATTATCACCAAGCCCGGCGGGCTGACCGTTTCGGAAGCGCTTGCGTGCAACATCCCGCTGGCGGTGTTCGACGCGATTCCCGGTCAGGAGGAGGACAACGCGAACTTCCTGCTTTCCCACAACATGGCGGTCAAGCTGGAAAAGGGGGTCGATCCGGGCGAAACCATCCTTTCCCTGCTGGCGGACAACAGGCGGCTGGAAAAAATGCGGGCGTCACTGAAGACCTTTGACACGTCCCAGTCGGGGAAAAATATTTTTTCCCTGATCAACGAGCTGTCGGAGCGCAATTCATAAAAGGCGGAAAATCGCGGATTTTCCCGATGGCAAAGCGCATAACAAAATTGTATCTGCAGCATAAAAACGCGCCTTGAGACGGCCTTTACGGCCCAATCAAGACGCTTTTTTCGCGCTGTTTCAGGGAAGGCTGTTTTGCAGCAGTCCCTATTCCTTATCCTGCGGCTCCCGCGCTTTTTCGCGCCGGACGCATTGGGGGCATTTCCCGTAAATCGTCAGCGTGTGCCCCTCTATTTCATAGCCCGTGTCGCGGGCCAGCCCCTGCTCGATTCCGGTCAGGGGGCAGTCCTCTATCCTGATTTTTGCGCTGCATTCGGTGCAGATCAGATAATGCCCATGATGCTCCCGCGCAACGGAGTACCGCACGATCCCGTCTCTCCACACGTCTTTTTTAATCAAGCCGTCCCCGGCGAAGCGCTCCAGATTGCGGTAAACGGTGGAGAGGGCCAAACTTGGATATCCGGCCTTCAGCGCCGCGAAAATATCCTCTGCGCTCACAGGGTCGCTGCTCCGCTTCAGAATCTGCATAATGGCGCACCGCTGTTTTGTGTTTTTCAACGTTTTTCCCTTTCCTCTCTGCACCGGATACGGGTTCCGTGCCGACATCCCGTCTTCGTTTATTATAATACAAATCAACAAAAATGCAAATCGCTTCCGGGGTGTTTTCATTGCTCAAAATACACGCAAGGTGTATAATATAGTAATATCAATTAATGACTTGGAGGTATCCCCATTGGGTGAAATATATCTTGACAATTCCTCCACCACCATGGTTTGCAGAGAGGCCGCCGACAAAGTGATGGAGATGATGACGGACAATTACGGAAACCCCTCCAGCCTTCACACGAAAGGCTTTTACGCCGAACAGGAGCTTTCCGCCGCAAGGCAGGAAATCGCCGACCTTCTCGGTGTTTTACAGGAAGAAATCTACTTTACCTCCGGCGGGACGGAAAGCAACAATCTTGCGGTTTTCGGCGCGGCACACGCGCTGCGCCGCCGCGGAAACCACATTGTAACCACGATGATAGAGCATCCGTCGGTGCTCAATACGATGAAGCAGCTTGAAAAAGAGGGATTTGCCGTCACTTATCTGAAACCGGACGGCAGCGGAAAAATCAAGCCGGAGCAGGTGTTCCGCGCGGTGACGCCGCGTACCGTCCTGGTCAGCATGATGTGCGTGAACAACGAGGTCGGCACCTTCCTTCCGCTGGAAGCGGTCCCCGCCGCGATCGCCGCCGCGAAGGCCCCGGCTCTTTTTCACGTCGACGCGGTGCAGGCATTTGGCAAAATCCCTTTAAAACCGGGCAGACTAAAAATCGACCTGATGAGCGTGAGCGCGCATAAGATCCACGGGCCGAAGGGCGTGGGAGCGCTGTACCTGCGAAAGGGTGCGCACATCGTTCCGCGCGCCTACGGCGGCGGGCAGGAAAAAGATATCCGTCCCGGAACGGAAAGCGCCCCGCTGATCGCGGGCTTCGGCGCGGCGGTACGGGCGCTGCCGGAACCCGGCGCCCAGCTGGAAGCGATGGCGAGGCTCAGCTCGTACTGCCGGCGAAGGCTGCTGGAAATCGACGGCGTCACGCTGAATTCCCCCGAAGACGCCCTGCCCTATATTGTGAACCTCTCAGCCGGCGGCGTGCGCGCGGAAACCATGCTGCACTATCTCTCCGCCAAAGAAATTTACGTTTCCTCCGGCTCCGCCTGCTCCAGGGGAAAGGCGAGCCATGTGCTGACCGCTATGGGACTGCCCCGCGACCGGATCGCCTCCTCCCTGCGGCTCAGCTTTTCCCGCTACAATACCCGCGAGGACGTTGACGAACTGGCGGACGCCCTGAGAGAAGGACTTTCCTCACTGACTAAAAAACCGTAACGTAACAGGAGAATTTAAATGGAAGAAATCATCTTAATCAAACTGGGAGAAATGGTTCTCAAAGGGCTGAACCGGAACGTGTTCGAGGCCGCCCTGATCCGGAATATCAAGCGCCGGCTGAACCCCCTGGGCGGTTTTGACATAAAAACCGCCCAGTCGGCCGTTTACGTCACCCCCCGCGAGGGGGCCGATCTGGACGCGGCTGTGGAACGGGTTTCCAAAATATTCGGCATTGCCGCGTTTTCACGCGCCTGCGTGGTAAAAAAAGAGATGAGCGCCATTCTGGAAGCGTCCGCCGAATACCTGAAACCGGAGCTGCTGGCCGCGAAAAGCTTCAAGGTGGAAACGAAGCGCGCCGATAAGATCTTCCCGCTGAAATCGCCGGAGATTTCCGCGCGGGTGGGCGAATACCTGCTGGAGCGGTACCCGCACCTGCGCGTCGACGTACACGAGCCCGACATCACCGTGCGGGTGGAGGTGCGCGATTTCGGGGCCTACGTTCACGGCCAGGCGCTGAAGGGCGCGGGCGGAATCCCGGTGGGCACCGGCGGAAACGCCGCCGTCCTGATCAGCGGCGGGATCGACAGCCCCGTCGCCGCGTGGACGATGGCAAAGCGCGGTCTGGAGCTGACCGCCGTCCACTTTGCCAGCCCGCCGTACACCAGCGAGCGCGCGGAGCAGAAGGTGCACCGGCTGCTGGCCCGCGTCGGCGAATACTCCGGCAGGATGAACCTGTTTACCGTTCCGTTCGCAAAGGTGCAGGAGGAAATCATGGCGAAATGCCCGGAGGACCTGTTCACTCTGATCATGCGGCGGTTTATGATGCGGATCGGCGAAAAAATCGCCCGCAGGGAAAGCTGTTCCGCACTGATCACCGGCGAAAGCCTGGGCCAGGTGGCGAGCCAGACCCTGCAGGCCATTGTCTGCACCGACCAGGCCTCCGAGATGCCGGTCCTGCGTCCGCTGATCGGAATGGACAAGTTGGAAATCATTGAAATTTCGCGCAGGATCAACACCTTTGACATCTCCATAGAACCGTTTGAGGACTGCTGCACCGTATTCACGCCGAAGCATCCGCGCACACAGCCCCGGCTTCCGGAGCTTCTGGAGGCGGAACGGGCGCTGGACTGCGAAAGCCTGATCGGGGAATGCGTCCAGAACGCCGTACTTACAAAAATCTATCCAAATCAATAGCGGGGGAAAAAGAATGAACGCTGAAATTATTTCCGTAGGAACCGAGCTTCTGCTCGGCCATACGATCAACACCGACGCCTCCTTTGTCGCGAGGGAGCTTTCCACCATCGGCGTCAACCTTCTGTTCGCGGGAACCGTGGGCGACAATGTCCCAAGGCTGAAGGAAGCGCTGGAAAGCGCGCTTCGCCGCAGCGACCTTGTCATCACCACCGGGGGGCTGGGGCCCACCGGCGACGACCTGACCAAAGAAACCATCGCGGAGGCCGCGGGCAGAAAGCTGGTACTGCATCAGGAAAGCCTGGACAGGATCGTCCGCTATTTCAAAGGGAGGGCGCTGGGCGAAACACAGAAAAAGCAGGCGCTGCTTCCCGAGGGCTGCACCGTGTTCCCCAACGATCACGGCACCGCGCCGGGCTGCGGGTTTGAAACCGACGCGGGCAAAATCATCATCATGCTGCCCGGGCCGCCGTCCGAGCTGATTCCCATGCTGAAAAACTATGCGATCCCCTACCTGGCAAAGAACGGACAGGCGGTGATCGTTTCCAGAATCGTCCGCGTGTTCGGCCTGGGGGAAGGGTTTGTCGCGGAAAAAATCCCCGACCTGACGGACTGCGCCAATCCGACGGCGGCAACCTACGCCAAGGACGGCGAAATGTTCGTGCGCGTCACCGCCCGGGCGGAAAATCGGGAAAAGGCGGAAGCCATGTGCGCCCCCGTTGTAGAAGAACTGAAAAGCCGTTTCCACGAGTTCATTTACGGAATCGACGTGGAAAGCCTGGAAGAGGTCGTCGTCACGGAGCTCGGCAGGCGCGGCCTGCGCCTTGCCACCGCGGAGTCCTGCACCGGCGGCCTGCTCTCCAAGCGGATCACCGATATCGCGGGCGCGAGCAAAGTCTTTCAGATGGGCGCCGTCACTTACGCGAACCAGATCAAGACGCTCCTGCTCGGCGTACCGGAGTCCACCCTGAAGCAATACGGCGCCGTCAGCGTCCAGACCGCGCGCGCGATGGCCGAGGGGGTCCGGGCGAAATCCGGCAGCGATCTGGGCATCGGCATCACCGGGATCGCGGGGCCGGACGGCGGAACACCGGAAAAACCCGTGGGCCTGATTTACATTGCTTTCTGCGACGGGGAACACACCTGGGTGCGTAAAATGCAGCAAGCCGGTGCTTCCAGAGGGCGCGAATACCTGCGCTGGCTCGCCGCCTCCAACGCGCTGGACATGGTGCGCCGCTATCTGACGGGCTGCGGGGGGCTGGAAGAAGCCGCCTACGCGAAAAAAATATAACTATTCCGAAAGGAAACAAGGGGGTGCGCCATGAAACTGAAAAACGGAGACCGCACGAAAAAAAGGCTTCCTTTTTACCGCGTCCTGCTTCCCCGAAAGGGGGACGGAAAAAAACTGATCTTTTATAAGACCGTCTGCCTGATCGCCGTCTGCGTTTTTCTGGGCTGCGCCCTTTATCTGGTCTGGGACCTTGCCGTCCTGCCCGCCGCCGCGGACACGGAGCAGCAGGATATCAAAAGCGTCTATTACGCCGAAAGCTCCGAAGGGCCGGACGCGGAGGACGATCCGCCCGCTTCCTCCGCCCCGCCGGAACGCGACGAGCAGGGGCGGCTGGTCCGGTTCGTCGAGCTGCAGAAAATCAACCCGTCCATTGTGGGCTGGATCAAGGTCCCCGACACCGTCATCGACCTGCCGGTTCTGCAGGCCGACGCAAAGGACCCGGAGTTTTACCTGACCCACGACTACCGCAACCGGTACTCCGGATACGGAAGCGTCTTTGTGGACGCGCGCTGCTCCGTGGAAAAGGGGAAATCCCGCAGCGTCGTCCTTTACGGGCATTCGCTCAATTCGGGCCGGATGTTCACGCAGCTGGACCGGTACAAATCGCTGGATTTTTACAAAAAGAACCCGGTGTTTACCTTTGATACGGCCGACAGCCAGTCGCAGTGGAAGGTCATTTCCGTTTTCCTGACCAATACCCTGCCGGAACAGGGCAAGCCGTTCAATTACATGAAAACGGATTTTCAGGACGACAGCGATTTTCTGAATTTCGTTTATCAGATGCGGATACGGTCCCTCTACAACACCGGCGTCGGCTTCAACAGGGACGACAGCGTCGTGCTGCTTTCCACCTGCTCCTATGAGTTCAAGGATTTCAGGGAAGTCGTGGTCGCCCGCAAAGTCCGCGGCGGGGAAAGCGGCGAGGTAGACGTTTCCAGAGCGTCGTACAGCGGCAGGACCGTGTACCCCGACTGCTGGTATGCAAAGCACGGCGGGAAAAAGCCGGTCTGGCCGGAAACCTATGAAGAGGCCGTCAAAAAGAATCTTTTATCGTGGGGGGAAGGAATATGAACGCGGGACTGATCTTTTATTTCGCGCACAGGACCCTGCGCTGTCAGAATAAAATAGGGGAAGCGCTCCGTTTTTACGGTTCGGGGATCGCTGAGGTGAAGATCTGCGCCAAGAAGGCGGACCTCAGCTCCACTATGGCGCGCCTTCTGCGGACGCTTCCCGCCGTCTTTGTGGTCGGCGACTCGCCCGAAAGCACGCCGGACTGCGCGCCGCCGCTTTTCAAAATCCTGCATATTCCCGTCGGCAGGTCCGGGGAGCCGAAAGGCGTTCTGCGCCTGAACGGCACGGATAAAGCCGGCTATCTGATCGAAAGCCTCAATCAGGCGATTGTCGTGCTGCCGGACGTGCCGGAGGAGCTTTCGCAAATGCTTCCGGCCGCCTGTGAACGGCTTGCGCTGAAATTCGGTCTGACGGGGGAATTTCCTTCCGATAATCGGGAGCCGTTTGAAGAAATGATCGAGAATTCCATGAAGACTTTTAACCCGGGGGTTTAAATCCATGTTGGATCTGCTGTCCCAGATGAAAACCGTTGATCTGGTGATCAAATTTGTCCGCGGCGATATGCGGCGCATCACGCCGTATCCGTTTCAGCCGCAGAAGAAAAAGAATATCCCGAAAACCGGTCTCGGCGGGATTCCCGCCTCCACACCGGAGGACGAGGGGATTCCCAGCGAATATATCGAACAGTTTTTTGAGGAACTTGCCGCCTCTCCCGCCGTCCGTCCGCACAGCGTGCTGCTGCTGCGGCACGGAAAGCTGATCGCGCAGGGCAGCTTCAAGCCCTATTCCCCCGCGTATCCGCACATGATGTTTTCCCTTTCCAAAAGCGTTACCGGCATGGCGGTGGGGATCGCCATAAAGGAGGGGCTGCTCTCCCTCGACGAAAAGGTCATCGACATCTTCTCCGAAAAGGGCGTCCTGTTCCGCAGCCTCAGAATCAACGGCATCACCGTCCGGCACCTGCTGAACATGACCAGCGGCATCAAGTTCAACGAGGCCGGTTCCCTTGTGGAAAAGGACTGGGTGAGGGCCTTTCTGACATCGGACTGCATTTTCGAGCCCGGAAGCGAATTCAGCTACAACAGCATGAATTCCTACCTGCTCAGCGCCATCGTGTGTAAAAAAACCGGCGTAGGGCTGGTGGAGTACCTGACCCCGCGGCTTTTCGCCCCGCTGGGGATTGAGGATGCGGACTGGGAAACCTGCCCGCTGGGAATCGAAAAGGGCGGCTGGGGGCTTTCCCTGCATATCGCGGATATGGCGAAGCTCGGCCAGCTTTATCTGCAGGGCGGCCGCTGGGACGTCGGCGGCGAAACACGGCAGCTCATCCCGGAGGAATGGATCCGGGAATCGACCAGAGCGCAGACCCCGCCCCGCGAAAACAGCCATCCGGTCGGCTACGGGTATCAGGTATGGGATTTCCACGCGGCGGACGCGTACCAGTACAACGGCGTATTCGGCCAGTACGTCATCGTCCTTCCGAAGCGCGACATGGTGGTGGCCATCACAAGCGGAAGCCAGAACCTGTTTTCCGACGTTTCCATCGAGCTGGTGGAAACCTATTTCGGCGACGGCGCGGAAAAGATCTTCGACCATCCTTTGCCCCGGAACATCCGCGCGCTCCGCTCGCTGAAAAACAGGCTGGACAGCCTGTACGCGGTCCCCGAAACAGCGCCCAGACCCCGGAAATCCAATCCGTTCCACACGTTTCTGCAGCGGTTTTTTCCCCCGAAAGCCGAAGGACTGCCTTTGCTCGCCGCGGGAATCGACAAGCAGGAGTACCGGCTGGGCAGCAGCTACGGAACGCTGCTGCCGCTCATTCTGCAGTGCGTGACCAACAATTTTTCCGGGGGGATCACCCGCGTTTCCTTTTCCTTTGAACCCGGCCTGTGCAGGATCACAATGTACGACGGGACCGACGAAAACGTAATTGCAGCCGGGCTGGACGGCATTCCCCGGCGCAGCGACGTAACGCTGAACGGCGACGTTTACACGGTGGGGGCGACGGCAAAGCTGACGACGGACGAAGAGGACCGCACGGTCATGCTCCTTTACCTCTCCTATATTGAAACGCCCAGCCTGCGCGTGATGAAATTCATCTTCTACGGGGAAAAGCTGCTCATCCGTTTTTACGAGCACCCCACCGTGGAGGCCGCGACAAAAATGCTGTTCGGCCTGGTCGGGGGAAACGGAAACTCCATCGACAAGATGCTGATCGACGCCATTTCGCAGGAACGCATGGCCGCCCGGGTGGACAATATCATGATGCCCCGCGCAAAGGGCACCCTGTTCGATCAAACATAAAAACGGCGGGACCGGTTCGGTCCCGCCGTTTTTATGAAAGAAGGGAGTATTATGAAAAAGTTTGCTGGAAACTTATTTTCCTGTTGACTGGGCCAGCTTTACTTTGGCGGTGAAGCTTTCCTCCGTCAGGGAACTGGTAACGTTCAGCGTGACCGTGTCCCCCGGTTTCTTCCCCGTAATCACGTTCGTAATCACGTTCTGGCTGGTCACATCCTTGCCGTCGATTTTCGTGATCACGTCGCCCTTTTTGATCCCTGCCGACGTCACCTCCGGATTCGTGACGGAGCCGACGTACATGCCGACGGGCAGGTTGTAAAAACGGGAGGTCATGGTATCGATAAACTGGCCGGAGATGCCGAGCACCGCCCTGTCCTTGACGTAGCCGTACTGCTTCAGGTCGCTGATGATCGGCTGCGCCACATTGATGGGGATGGAAAAGCCGAGGCCCTCATAGCCGGTGGCTACGATTTTGGAGGAGTTGATACCCACGACCTGGCCGTACATGTTGACCAGCGCACCGCCGGAGTTGCCCGGATTGATCGCGGCGTCGGTCTGGATGCACTTCATGGTATAGCCGGTATCGGAATTGGTGATTTCACGGTTTAATGCGGAAACATAACCGATGGTGACGCTGGAGTTGAACTCCATGCCGCCCGGGTTGCCGATCGCCATAACGGTATCCGCGACTTTGAGGTCGTCGGAGGAGCCGAATTCCGCCGCGGTCAGACCCTTTGCGTCGATTTTAACAACGGCCAGGTCGGTGACGCTGTCGCTGCCGATCAGCTTCGCCTCATATTTTGTTCCGTTGGATAAGATGACTTTGAGCGAAGACGCGCCGTCGACCACGTGTGCGTTGGTAATGATGTATCCGTCGCTGGTAGCGATAATGCCGGAGCCCTCGCTTGTCGGGGTGACGGAACTGTCCCCGCCGCTGTTTTCCGCGCTGCCCGCGCCGTTCCCGCCCATGGTATAGCGGGTGCTCTGGCCCAGCTGGTAATTCTGGATACAGACGACCGACGGGACCACCTTTTCGGCGATCTGCTGCTTGGTCAGCTCCCCGGTCACCGCGGCGGTATTGGCGGTGCCGCTGTCGACCAGCTTCGTCACGGTAAACGCCGGATCGCTGGCGCCTGCGTTCCCCAGCTTGACATACCCGTTGTTGACCAGCGCCGTGAACCCTGCGATGGAACCGGCCGAAATCATCAGGCAGCACATGACCCCCGCCAGCACCTTGACAAAAATCTTTTTGCCGCCGCGCTTCTTTTTGCGCGGCTCCTGAAAATCGAAACCAGGCTGCCGGGGAACGGGGGGCTGCTCCCAGCTGTAAACCGGGGGCTCGTTCGCCGGTTTGCTGTAATGGTAAAAATCCCCCTGCCACTCCGTCTGGCCCGCGCTTCTGTGTTCCGTATCGTTACTGTTTAAATCACGATTTGCCAGGTTTCTTTTCTTTTTATCATCTGCAAATGGATTAAACATTGAAATCATTCCTTTCTGCGGTGATTTGCTTTCTGTGATTGTTATGATACCTGTTCTATGTGAAAAGGGTGTGATGATTGGTTTATATTTTTATGATATTTTTAAGAAAAATATGTAACCTGAATTTAACGGAATTATGAATGCAGAAAGGGAATATTTTTTCTTTCTCCGAGCTTACCGTAAAATCCCCCGAAAATGTATGGATTCCCGGCGGATTTGCGCCAAAATGTGCTATGATAGGATCAGAAATAAATTTGATACGGATGGAGAATGTGCGATGAACGGACTGACTCACGTTTACTGCGGGGACGGAAAAGGCAAAACCACCGCCGCCGTCGGGCTGGGGGTGCGCGCCTGCGGAAGCGGCAAACGGGTGCTGATGGCGCAGTTCCTGAAGGGGAACGGCTCCGGCGAGCTGGCCGCCCTGAAACAGCTGGACCATTTCAGCGTGCTCCCCACGGTGCCGACCGTAAAGTTCACCTTTCAGATGACCAAAAAGGAGCTGGAGGAAACCGCCGTCCTGTGCGCCAGCCTGTTCTGCAAGGCGGTCGCCGCCGCCAAAGCGGACGAGTGCGACCTGCTGATTCTGGACGAGGTATTTGCCGCGGTCAACTGCGGCCTGCTCGACGGCGCAATGCTGACCGACTTTATAAAAAACAAGCCCCAGAAGCTGGAGCTTGTTCTGACGGGGCGAGGCCCGAAGCCGGAGGTTCTGGAGCTCGCCGATTATGTTTCCGAAATCAGGAAGGAAAAGCACCCCTACGACAGGAACATCCCCGCCCGGAAGGGCATTGAATTCTAAGCCGCATTAGCCGCAGCGGGAGTACCCGCACTGGCGGCACGTCACGCATCCGCCCTCATGCTCCAGCCTTGCCCCGCACTCCGGGCAGAAGCGCATGCTGCCGGGGGCGCCGTCCGCCGCGGTTTCCCGCACCGGTTTGGATTTTTGCGGCGCGGGAGCGGGCCACTTTCCCATCTGGACCTGCTCTTTGTAAACGCGTTCGATCGTCTTTGCGATCGCGTCCGGACAGGAGGTGCATTTCAGCCCCGGCTGGCGGATGGTCGACGGGCAGCGGATTCCCCTGAGCTGGTCGACGATGCTTTCGACCTCCATCCCGCTGCGCAGGGCGATGGACGCAAGGCGCGCGGTCGCCTCCGACTGGGACGGGCATCCCCCGGCCTTGCCGGTATTGGTAAACACCTCGCAGATTCCCTGGTCGTCGTAGTTGACGGTAATATACAGGTTTCCGCAGCCGATTTTCACCCGCTCCGTAACTCCGGTCACCGTGTCGGGACGCGGGCGCGGCACAATCCGGCCATGCTCCGGCGTCTCCGCCGCGGGCCGGCCTTCTTTTTTTACCTGCCCGATGTTGAGCACCTGTTCCGCGCGGCTGCCGTCGCGGTAAATAGTCACGCCTTTGCAGCCGAGATGGAACGCGAGCGTATACACGCTGGCCACGTCCTCCCTTGCGGCGCCGTTGGAAAAGTTCACCGTCTTGGAAACCGCGTTGTCCGTTCCCTTCTGGAACGCCGCCTGCATCCGGATATGGTACTCCGGGCTGATGTCGTGCGCGGAAACGAACACCCGGCGCAAATCCTCCGGCAGCTCCTCAATGTGGGCGACCGTCCCCTCTTTGGCAATGCGCTTCATCAGCTCGTCCGAGTAAAGCCCGCGCTTTTCCAGCTCCGCCTTCAGAATCGGGTTGACCTCGATCATTTCCGTGCCGTCCATGATGTTGCGGATGTAAACATAGCCGAAAACCGGTTCTACACCGCTGGAGCAGTTCGCGATGATGGAAAGGGTCCCGGTCGGCGCGATGGTCGTGATGGTGCCGTTGCGCATCGGCCTGTCCTGCGGCAGGATGCTTTCGCCGAAGAGCGGGAACGCGCCGCGTTTTTCGGCAAGTACGGCGCTTTCTTCGCGCCCGCGTCCGGTAATGAATTTCATGACCTTTTCTCCGAGCGCGATCGCTTCGTCGGAATTGTACGGAATCCCCATCTGCAGCAGGCTGTCGGCCCAGCCCATGACGCCCAGGCCGATTTTCCGCGTCTGTTTGGTCACCCGGTCGATATTTTCCAGCGGATACCGGTTGGCGTCAATGACGTTGTCCAGAAAATGCACGGCGTTTTTTACCGTCAGCCCAAGCTTGTCCCAGTCGAACTCCGTTTTTCCGTCCGCCGTCTTCAGCATCTTTACCAGATTGACGGAACCGAGGTTGCAGGACTCATACGGGAGCAGAGGCTGCTCGCCGCAGGGATTGGTGGACTCGATTTCGCCCTGCGAGGGCACAATGTTGTCACGGTTCAGGCGGTCGAGGAAAATAATGCCCGGCTCGCCGTTGCGCCACGCGGCGTCCACGATCCGGTCAAACACCACGCGGGCGCGCAGAGCGGAAACGGCTCTCTTCGTGTGGGGGTCGACCAGCTCATAATCGGTATCGTTCTCCACCGCTTCCATGAATTTTTCCGTCAGGCCCACAGAGATATTGAAATTGTTGATTTCGTTGTTGTTGGCCTTACAGTCGATAAAATCGAGGATGTCCGGGTGATCGATGCGCAGGATGCCCATGTTTGCGCCGCGGCGGGTCCCGCCCTGCTTGACGGCCTCCGTCGCCATGTTGAACACCTTCATAAAGCTGATCGGGCCGGAGGCGACCCCGCCGGTCGAGTTGACGGTGCTGCCCTGCGGGCGCAGGCGCGAAAAAGAAAAGCCCGTTCCGCCGCCCGATTTGTGAATCAGCGCCGCCTGCTTGATCGCTTCAAAAATATCCTCCATGCTGTCCGCGACCGGCAGCACAAAGCACGCCGAAAGCTGCCCGAGCGGGCGGCCGGCGTTCATCAGCGTGGGAGAATTCGGCAGGAACTCCAGCTCCCGCATCATATGGAAAAAGGTTTCCTCTGTCTTTTTAACGTCCGCTTTCCCGTCGTGCAGCTTGTCCGGCGCCGCAATGGCGGCGGCTACGCGGCGGAACAGGCCCTCCACGGTTTCCGTGGTTTCTCCCTTTTCGTTTTTGATCAGGTACCGCTTTTGCAATACCGTCAGCGCGTTCTGTGATATGGTCATGATGGCCTTCCCTTCCCTGTCCATTTTGTGATACCATATATTGTACCACTTCATACGCACAAGTCAATATATTGTGAATATTTTATCGTATTCAGAAATAAAGAAGGCCCCGCGCGGAAATCCGCGCGGGGCCAACTGATTCAAGAAAGATTATTCCATTTTGGAGAGTTTGACAAGGTGCTCGTAGTTTTCGGCCGCAACCTTTTCGGCCTTCTGGAACAGAACCTCCGCGCGCTCCGGGAACGCACGGGTCAGGGAGTTGTAACGAACCTCGCCCATAATAAAGTCACGATAGCTGGTTGTAGGAGCCTTGCTGTCGAGGTGGAACGGATTCTTGCCCTGCTCCGCAAGACGCGGATCATAGCGGAAGTTGGTCCAGTAGCCGGCTTCAACCGCCTTCTTCTCTTCCAGCTGGGAGATGCTCATGCCGCCCTTGATCCCATGGTTGATACAGGGAGCGTAAGCAATGACGATAGAAGGTCCGTTGTAGCTTTCGGCTTCCGAAATCGCCTTGATGGTCTGGTTATAGTCTGCGCCCATTGCGACGCGGGCCACATAAACATAACCATAGGTCATTGCGATCGCGGCAAGGTCCTTCTTCTTTGTCGA
Source organism: Caproiciproducens sp. (assembly GCF_053840905.1). Lineage (NCBI taxonomy): Bacteria > Bacillati > Bacillota > Clostridia > Eubacteriales > Acutalibacteraceae > Caproiciproducens > Caproiciproducens sp. The sequence continues at coordinate 61,301 of NZ_JBNLXQ010000010.1, read as the reverse complement.
TTTACCGGTTGCCGCGAACTGGGCGACGGAACCGATCGGGGTGGATTTGGAAGCCTGGCCGCCCGTATTGGAGTAAACCTCGGTGTCGAATACGAGAATGTTGACATTCTCACCGGAGGCGAGAACATGGTCAACGCCGCCGAAGCCGATATCGTAAGCCCAGCCGTCGCCGCCGAAGATCCACATGGATTTCTTGGCGAGGTAGTCTTTGTCAACAAGCGTTTTCTTCGCAAGCTTTGCAACATCGTCGCTGCCGTTTGCAGCTTTTTCGAGCTCCGAAATCAGAGCGTCTGCCGCGGCGCGGTTCAGGTTGCTGTCTTCCTTGGTTGCAAGGTAGTTCTTGCAGGCTTCCTTCAGGGAAGCGGAAGCCGCTTCGGAAGCTTCGATATTTTCAACATACTCGGCGAGTCTGCCGCGGATCGCGTTCTGGGCAAGAGTCATGCCGAAGCCGAACTCCGCGTTGTCCTCGAACAGGGAGTTGTTCCACGCGGGGCCGTATCCCTTCTTGTTGACGGTGTACGGCGTGGCCGGTGCGGAACCGCCCCAGATAGAGGAGCAGCCTGTCGCGTTGGCAATATACATTCTGTCGCCGAAGAGCTGTGTGACGAGCTTTGCGTACGGTGTTTCACCGCAGCCCGCGCACGCGCCGGAGAACTCAAGCAGCGGCTGCTTGAACTGGCTGCCCTTGATGGAGGTAGGCTTGAATTTCTCGATGACTTCCGGCTTCTCGTCAAGGCTAAGGCCGTAATCAAAGCCCTTCTGGCTTTCAAGCTGTGTTTCCATCGGTTTCATGACCAGCGCCTTTTCACCCTTCATGCCCGGGCAGACGGATGCGCAGGAACCGCAGCCGGTGCAGTCGTAGGAAGAAATGGTGATCGCGTATTTCATGCCGGGCATACCGGTCATATCCTTGGTCTTCTGGCTTGCGGGCGCCGCGGCGGCCTCCTGCGCGGTCATAGCGACCGGGCGGATAACGCCGTGCGGGCAGACATAGGAGCAGAAGGTGCACTGGATACAGTTTTCCGGATGCCACTCGGGAATATCAATGGCGATGCCGCGCTTCTCGTAAGCGGCGGAGCCTGCCGGCACGGTGCCGTCGGCCATTTTGACAAAGGCGGATACGGGAAGCTGATTACCCTTGTATTTGTTTGCGGGAACCATGACGTTGTTGACATACTCCAGCGTTTCCGGCCTGCCGTCCGTAAAGACGTGCGCCTGGGTATCGTCCTTGCAGTTCTTCCAGGATTCCGGAACCTCGACCTTGACAAAATCGGTCGCGCCGCGCTCAATGGCGGCATAGTTCATGTCGACGATCTTCTGGCCCTTCTTCGCGTAGGAATGCAGGGCGGCGTCCTTCATATACTGGATCGCCTGTTCGGAAGGAATGATGTTCGCGATCTTGAAGAACGCGGACTGGAGGATGGTGTTGATACGGCCGCCGAGGCCGATCTCTTTCCCGAGCTTGATACCGTCGATGGTGTAGAAGTTGATGTTGTTGTCGGCAATGAATTTCTTCATTTTGCCCGGCAGTCTCTTGTCAAGCTCTTCCAGATCCCACTGGCAGTTCAGAAGGAAGCTTCCGCCCGGCTTCAGGTCCTGTACCATGTCGTACTCGTCGACATAGGAGGGCTTGTGGCAGGCGACGAAGTCGGCCTGGCTGATATAGTAGGTGGACTTGATTGGCTTGCTGCCGAAACGCAGGTGGGAAACGGTCAGGCCGCCGGACTTCTTGGAGTCGTAGGCGAAGTAGCCCTGAGCGTACATATCGGTGTGGTCGCCGATAATCTTAATGGAGTTCTTGTTCGCGCCGACGGTGCCGTCCGCGCCGAGACCCCAGAATTTGCAGGAATGCGTACCCTTCGGGGTGGTGTCCGGATTTTCCCTGAGGTCGAGGGAAAGATGGGTGACGTCGTCGATGATGCCGATGGTGAAACGCTTCTTCGGGGCGTCGGTTTCCATGTTGCGGTATACGGCGACGATCTGGCCCGGGGTGGTGTCCTTGGAGCCGAGGCCGTAGCGGCCGGTGTAAACCGGAACAGCGCCGAATGCCGTGCCGTTGATCGCGGCGAGGACATCCAGGAACAGCGGCTCGCCGATGGAGCCCGGCTCTCTTGTTCTGTCGAGCACGGAAATCTTTTTGACCGTCTTCGGCAGGACGTCGAGCAGATATTTCGCAACGAACGGCCTGTACAGCCTGACCTTGACCAGACCGACCTTGTCGCCGGCCGCGTTCAGGTAATCCACAACTTCCTCCGCCGCTTCGCAGACGGAACCCATCGCAATGATGACCCTTTCGGCATCCGGCGCGCCGTAGTAGTTGAACGGCTTGTAATCAGTGCCGATTTTCGCGTTGACTTTATTCATATAGTCGACAACAACATCCGGAAGATCATCATAGAATTTGTTGCCGGCCTCACTTGCCTGGAAGAAAAAGTCGTCGTTCTGGGCCGTGCCGCGCGTAACCGGATGCTCCGGATTCATCGAGTTGCGGCGGAAAGCTTCCACGGCGTCCCAGTCGAGCAGCTCGCCCAGATCGGCGTAATCCCACATATGGATCTTCTGTACTTCATGGGAAGTACGGAAGCCGTCGAAGAAGTGCAGGAACGGCACGCGGCCCTTAATGGCGGAAAGATGGGCGACTGCGCCCAGATCCATAACCTCCTGCGGGCTGTTGGAGCAGAGCATCGCGTAACCGGTCTGACGGCATGCATAAATGTCGGAATGATCGCCAAAAATGCAGAGTGCGTGGGTGGACAGGGAACGCGCCGAACAGTGGATGACGCTCGGAAGGAATTCACCGGCCATCTTGTACATGTTCGGAATCATCAGGAGAAGCCCCTGAGAAGCAGTGTAGGTAGTGGTCAGCGCGCCTGCCGCCAGCGAACCGTGCACCGCGCCCGCGGCACCCGCTTCGGACTGCATCTCGGTAACCCTGACTTCCCTGCCGAAAAGATTTTTTCTGCCGGCCGCGGCATACTTGTCCGTTTCATCCGCCATAACGGACGACGGGGTGATGGGGTAGATGGCAGCAACATCTGTAAACGCATAAGAAACATGTGCGGCAGCGTTATTGCCATCCATCGTTTTCATCTTTCTTGAATCCATTATTACTATTTTCCTCCTTTTAAGGATAATCTATTTTCCATAGGCGCAACATACTGCACCTTGTCTAAATTTTATCATCTTTTATGAGATATGTAAAGAAATTTTGCAGAATTGCCCATAGAATTTACATCTCTAATAAAATTTTAAAAACTTTATCCTGAATTCGTTCATTTTGGCGGCGATTTCCCCCTGTAAAGCGGCTTTTTCCGGCCACACCTCCGCCTCTCCGCTTTGCTCGCGCGCACAGACGCGCAGATACTCCATAAACTGTTTGACATTAGTATGAATAATAATATACAATGATATTATTATATTTTATTTCCGAAAGGGGAAAAACAATTCATGTCACCCGAACCTGACGGCTCATTTTTTCATTTGCTGAGCGCGCTGCCCGCCGCCGCTGAACAGGAGCCAAATGGATTTTTATCCATTCTGCTGCTGTTTGTCCTGATTTTGGTAAACGCTTTCTTTGCCGCGAGTGAAATCGCCGTGATTACCCTCAACGACAACAAGCTGAAAAAAATGGCGGAGGACGGCAATAAAAAAGCCGCCAAGGTACTGAAGCTGACGGAGAATTCCAGCCGTTTTCTCGCGACCATCCAGGTCGGCGTAACGCTGAGCGGATTTCTGACCTCCGCTTCGGCTTCCCAAAGCTTTGCCGGCAAGCTTGCGAAGCAGCTTGCCTTTTTGCCCTTTCCCACCAGCGTCGTTTACGGCGTATCCACGGTATTGATTACCGTGCTGCTGTCCTATTTTTCGCTCGTGCTGGGCGAGCTGGTCCCGAAAAAAATCGCCATGCAGCGCGCGGAAGAGCTGTCTTTCAAGTTCATCGGCATCCTGAACGGCACTTCCGCCGCTTTCCGGCCGTTTATTTCCTTCCTTTCCTTTTCCACCAACGTGGTTCTGAAGATGCTGGGCTTTGATCCCAACGCCGCGGAGGAAACCGTCACGGAGGAGGAAATCCTGATGATGGTCGACGCGGGCGAGGAAAAAGGCGTCATCGGCGAAACCGCCAAGGATATGATTTCCAATATTTTCGACTTCAGCGACATCACCGCGAGCGAGATCATGACCCACCGCACCGAGGTGGACGCCGTGGAGGACACCGCCTCCATACAGGACGCCGTGAACCTTTCCATTTCGGACGGGCACTCCCGCATCCCCGTTTACCACGAGGATCTGGACAACGTGCTCGGCGTGATCTACGTCAAGGACCTGCTCCAGTATGTCGGCAGCGAGCTGGATGAAAATATCAAAATTACCGATCTGATGCGCCCCGCGTACTTTGTGCCGGAGAGCAAACGCTGCAGCGAGCTGTTTACGGAGATGGCCGAGCGCAGGACCCAGATCGCGATTATTGTCGACGAATACGGCGGAACCGAAGGGATCATCACCATGGAGGACCTTCTGGAATCCATTGTCGGCGACATTCAGGACGAATACGACCACGAGGAAGAGGAAATACATAGGGTGGACGATCACAAATTTACCGTGGACGGCGGGACCGACATCGACGAGATTTCCGATCTGGTGGGGATTGAGCTTCCCGAGGGGGACTACGACACCATTGCGGGACTGGTGGTGGAGATGCTGGGAAGGATTCCAAAGCCGGGCGAACACCCCGTCGTACAGGTCCAGAACCTGACGCTGACCGTTCAGGAGGTCGAGGACCGCCGCATTTCCAAAATCCTGGTCGAGGTGCTGCCGGAGCCGGACGACGGCGACAATCCGGCCAAAGATGAATAACGGAAAAACAGAGAGTCTGCCGCTTCGGCACAGGCTCTCTTTCACTGCGCCGTTTCCTGCCGGATATCTGTGGAAACGAGTTGCTTTCATCGCAGTTTTGTAGTATGGTATTGTAATTACCGGACACAGCCTGTCCGGTATGGTCAGTCGCAAAATCCTGACCTTAAAGAAAACTACGGAGGAATCTGAAAATGAAAAATCAGTCTCAGCGCGCGCAGTATCTTGCGCAGGGCGCCATGATCGGCGCCATTTACACGGTTTTGACCCTTCTGGCGGCTCTGGCGAACTTAGCCTACGGCCCGGTGCAGTTCCGCTTTTCGGAAGCGCTCACCATCCTGCCGGTCTTTACCCCGGCGGCCGTTCCGGGGCTTGCGGTCGGCTGTCTGCTTGCCAATATATGGAGCGGCTACGGCGCGGCGGATATGGTATTCGGAACCCTGGCGACTCTTTTGGCGGCGGTCTGCACCAGGATGGTCCGAAACATCCGGTTCAAAAACATTCCGGTTCTGGCCCCGCTTCCGCCGGTTTTGTTCAACGCGGCGATCATCGGGCTTGAAATCGCCGTCCTGTCCACGGAAGGCTTTTCGTGGGCCGGGTTCTGGGCGGCGGCCCTTTCGGTGGGCGCCGGAGAGCTGGTGATCTGCTGCGGCCTGGGGCTTCCTTTGGCCGCGGCCTTGCAGAAGGCAGGGAAAAGGAGAAAAATATTCTGATTTTGGGGTGTAATTGTAATGGGAGAAGAACAGTTCTGTGTGAAAAAGCGGCTGAGGAACGTGCCGCCGGTCAGGCTGATCGTGGTGAGCTTCGCGGTTGTCATTCTTGTGGGCGCGGTTCTGCTCACGCTGCCGATCGCTTCGCGCAGCGGGCTGCCGACCGGGTTCATCGATTCGCTGTTTACCGCGACCTCGGCTACCTGTGTCACCGGTCTGATCGTATTTGACACATGGACGCACTGGAATCTGCTCGGCCAGATCGTCATCCTTCTGCTGATTCAGGTCGGCGGGCTGGGCGTTATCACGTTCACCACCGGCTTTTCCATGCTGGTCCGCCGAAAAATCGGGCTGCGGGACCTGCGGCTGGCAACGGAAAACACAAGCGGCGACACGATTAACATAAAGCATCTGATCAAGATCATTCTTTTCTTTACATTTTTCTGCGAGATGACCGGAACGGTGCTGCTGACGTTCCGTTTCGTTCCCCAGTTCGGGGCGAAAGGAATCTGGATCGCGGCGTTTACGGCGATTTCCGCCTACTGCAACGCCGGATTCGATATTCTGGGCTTTTTGATGAAGGACGGCAACCTGATCCCCTATGTCGGGGACCCTCTGGTCTGCCTGACGGTCGGCGGGCTGATCGTGATCGGCGGGCTGGGCTTTGTGGTGATCAGCGATATTTACAGCGCGCGGCTTCTTCCGCGGATTCATCAGAAAAAACCGGTCCACCTGCACTTCCATTCCACTCTGGTGCTGATCATGACGGCGATTCTGATCGTGTCCGGCACCGTGCTTTTTCTGGCCTGCGAATACGACAACACGCTCGCGGGCATGGATTTCGGAACAAAGCTGAACGCTTCCCTCTTTCAGTCCGTCAGCGCGCGCACCGCGGGCTTCTGTACGGTTGACATTGCAAAGGAACACGATTTTACAAAAATCATCACGGTTGTTTTAATGTTCATCGGCGCTTCACCGGCAGGAACCGGCGGCGGTATCAAGACGACCACCTTTATCGTACTGCTCGCTACGGTTTTCAGCGTCATGCGCGGAAATGAAGAAACAACCCTTTTCAAACGCCGGATCGACCAGTCCACGGTTTATCGCGCGCTGTCGATTCTTTCCGTCGCGGCTGCCGTCGTAATCACCACAGCCGGTATCATTCTGACCGCCGACCCGGACGTTACCGGCGTCGATGCCCTTTTTGAGGCGGCCTCCGGTTTCGGCACCGTGGGGCTTACCGCGGGCGTCACACAGACTTTAAGCCGGATTTCCAAGCTTGCGGTTACCTTCACGATGTTTATCGGCCGTGTCGGCCCGGTTTCCCTCGGGCTTGCGCTGACGCTTCATAAAGGCCACCGCAGCGCGGACGCGATTCTGCCGGAAGGGAAAGTCATTGTGGGCTGATGCTTTGGCGGCACGGCGGCCCTCGGCCAGAGGGCTACAACGAAAGGCGGAACAGCATACCGATGGGAAAGAAACGGAGCGTGGGACGGCAATTCAGATAAGCGGAAGAAAGGATGGCTACAATGAGTGAAATACGCATGGGAATCGGATTCGCGACGGGCAGACGTAATTTTCGGAAAGTTTTATCGGCCTATATACATACGTGGAAAGCGACAAAGAAGGACTTGCCTGCAGGCATGGAAGTCAAGCTTCATCTTTTCGTCGCATACGATGTGGAATATCATAATACAAAATCGACCGACTATACCAATCTGCCCCAGGAAATTGTGGACGCTTTTGAAAGCATCACTTTTGTCGGCGCAAAAAACGCGCTGAGGAGCCTTCAAAAACTGCGGGACAGCAGAAAATTCACACAGTCTGAACTGACCAGCGTTTTTGGGGCGGGATATGCGGGAAAGCGTAACGCGGTGCTGTTTGCGGCGATAGAAAACCGGATGGACTATTTTCTCTTCCTTGACGACGATGAATATCCAATGGCGGTAACGAAAAATCACGATACATGTCTTTGGAGCGGACAGCAGGTTTTTGTTTCCCATCTGAAAGAAATCGGCGACGCGGATTACACCAACGGCTTCCACTGCGGATATATCTCGCCAATCCCTCAGATCGGGTTTAACGAGGTTTTGGATGAGGAAAATTTCAGACTTTTTATTGAAGCGATCAGTAACGATATCATCAACTGGACAAGCATTAAAGCGCTTATGGAATCCGGCGGCGTAACCTATGCGTCGACAGATGTGCTGATCACCAACAAAGCGGCTGATGTGCCGCTGATCGGCGGCAGCAAGTTTATTTCCGGCGCGAATCTCTGCATCAATCTTAAAAATCCGCAAAAAACTCTTCCTTTTTTTAATCCTCCGGGCGCGAGAGGAGAAGATACCTTCCTGTCAACCCAGCTGGAAGATAAGACTGTGCGCAGGATCCCATGCTATACCTTTCACGATGGATTTTCGATTTATCAGCATCTGCTGGACGGAGCGCTGCCGATACACCTTTCAGCAATTACCACCGATTCGGCCGCTGTCAATTCAAGGTTTTTGAATGCGTGCATCGGCTGGATCCGCTATAAGCCGCTGCTGACATATATTACCGCGCCGGAAGAATACGAGCGGAGAATGAAGTCGATCAAGGCCGCGCTGGACCAGACGCTGCCAAAAGTGGCGGAATATTTCCAGACCAATCGCTTCTTTAACATTGCGGCGGAATTTGACAAGTATTCCAAGAACGTAAAGAGGCACTATGATCAATTTGGCTTGGCCAGGCGTACATGGGAAAAAATCATGGATCTGTTTTGATCGTTTCGCGTGCTTTTTTACAATATTGCTTACTGTTTTCCGGCATTCGGTACGGACCGCCAGGTGCGAAAAAGCATTTCCGTTAAAACAGCCCTCTCCGCGCGTTATTGACGGTTAGCCCGCATAGGGGAAAGCAGGCGGCGTCCGGACTTTCGTCCGGACGCCGCCTGCTTTGCTGCGCCAATTCAGCCCGACAGATGCCGCAAATCATTTTTCCGGGACGACTGCACACGGTCTTCCCGCGATGGGCTTTTTGCGCTTATTCTTTTTGGGCTCCCAGAATTTTTATCAGTTCCTTCTGGCTTTTATTTTCACAGACCGCGACAATTTCATCATTGGCATGAATAACCGTAAACCCGTTTGGAATCATCATGGAATCTCCGCGTACCACCGAGATAATCAGGGAACCCTGCGGGAGGGTGACATCCTTCAGCTGCACGCCGTCCAGAGCGGTGTCGCGCGGAAGGGTAATGGAACAGACTCCGGCCTTTCCCTTATTCAGCGTTGCAAGCAGATGCATCTTTGAGACGTCCACTTCCTGCTCGATCAGGTTGGTGATAATTTCCGTGCTGCTGACGGCAATATCCGCGCCCAGCTTGCGCAGGGCCGCCAGATTGCGGGGATCGTTCGCCCGCGCAATAACTTTTGCCGCCTGAAACTCTTTTCTGGCCAGCTGCGAGGCAACGAGATTATCCTGATCGCTTCCCGTGACCGCGATCACGCAGTCGGCGTTTTTTGTGCCGGCTTCATCCAGCACCTCGATTTCCGTGCCGTCGCCGCAGATCACTTCCACGTCCAGCTCATTGGCGAGACGCATACATTTGAGCTTGTCTTTTTCAATCAGCTTCACGCTGTATTTTCTTTCGAGCATATTTCTGGCAATCTGATGCCCCAGCTTGCCGCCGCCCACAATTACAATCCTCATATCTTCCCAATATCCTCCAAATTCGGCACGACCGAAATCAATCAGTCGATCACCTTTGCAAAAATGACCTTGTCCCCTTCGGCAAGAATGATTCTGCGGTCAGAAGAATACAGCTCCAGCGTACCGTTACGGTGAAGAACCCCGAAAACGGTCTCTCCGGTATCCTTTGGCGCCGCGGCAGCGGAAATGCCTTCGTGTGCCTGATCCACGGCGCGGCAGTGAAAAGCCGCCGTCGCGCTCTCGAAGGACACATTCCTGGAAGCAAGCGGCTGCGTCAGCGCGGTAAAAATAGAATCGCCCGCCAGATTGGTCGGGCAGACGGTTTTCAGGCCGAACCGCTCAAATACATTTTCACGGGCCGGGTCGGAAATACGCGCAACCACGTTCTGTACGCCGAAAAACTCGCGCACAATCTGTGACACCGTAATGTTCAGATTATCGTCGGGAGTGACCACGGCAACCGCGTCGCAGCTTTCCACTCCGGCGTTCTGCAGCACCGTCATATCCATCGGCATGCCGGTGACCGTGATCCCGCTGAAGTCCTCGCCCAAATTCCGGAACGTATCCGGATTGGAATCAATCACGGCGACATCGTGGCCGTGCTCATCGAGCAGCCCCGCCAGACGGGTTCCCAGCCTGCCGCAGCCCACTACAAGAACATTCACAATAACCTCTCCTCTGCATAACACCGTATACAAAATTATAAAATTTTACTGATGAAAGAAACCGGCGCCGCTCCCTGACCGGGAGGCGCCAACATTTATTTTGTCGAGTAAACGACTTCAAACTCTTCACAGACCACGAGCATTTCTTCTGTGAATTCCTGCCCGATTTTTTTCAGTTCCCCTGTGAAAAACTCGGAATGACACTTTTTCCAAGAAGAAAGCGTACGGTCACATTCCCCTTCTTTATACGCGTGTTCGGCTGTTACCAGATGAAACGGCGTTGTGTAGACCCTCGTTGTCCTGGTGACACAAACCGCCTCGTTTCCGGTGTTTAAAATAATATTGTATCCCCCGACGGGCGGCAAAGGGGACTCCTCTTTTATATAAACGGGAAATGCGCTGGCCGTCGCGGTTTTTGTGCCTTTTAATACAAGATCAGCCAGCATATCCGTCATTTCGGGCGTATTCCCTCCAAATGACCATGCATCGTAGGATCCGGCGTCCGGATTCACTTTTGTATACTGATTCCACATCTGTTGTTCCGTCATCATCTGTCTCCGTCAAATATCAGCCGCGCGCGAACCGCCCCCTTCGGATTGCAGGCAGAAACGAGCATATCGAAGGTAAAAACGACAAAAAGCCCCCTACGCGAATCGCGTGTCGAGGCTCTCGGCTGGCCCGGGCGCACCGCGCCTTTTTGCGCCTCTGGCGGCGGCTGTCCGTATTGAAACGCAAAAAAAATTCTGGCAGACAAGGCAAAAGCCTTGTCTTTATTTTTTGGCCCGCCCGGAGGGATTCGGGTGTTGGCACGCTGTACCCGCGTTCCGCGGCTTCTTTTCTTTTTCACAGCGCACGGAGTTTTTCCCGTTCTACCCGACCTGCACCGGGATTCTTGCCTCGTGACAAACGAAAAATAGCGACAAGGCAAAAGCCTTGTCTTTATTTTTTGGCCCGCCCGGAGGGATTCGAACCCCCGGCCTTCAGAATCGGAATCTGCTGCGATATCCAGCTTCGCTACGGGCGGATGTTTAGCCAAAGGTTATTATAACATAATTCGCGCCAAAGTCAATGGAAACAGCCAGAAATTGCAAGGGTTCATGCCCCGCAGATTTTTCGGATCGAGGCCACCGCATTCTCGATATATTTGGACATGGGCTTTTCTTCCACCCCCGCCACGTACACATGACAGGCGGACACGGGTACCAGCACCTTTTCCGCTCTGCTGCCGGAAACGGCCTGTGCGATTGCGGGCGAAATTTCCCCCAGCATCGCGTTCGCAAGAATAATCCCCATCGGTCCGGCGATCACATCCGCGTGCGCGCAGTTGTATATTGCCGCATTCTCACCGGTAGCGCCGGCGTCGGCCCCCGCTCTCAGCATCGCCGAGGTTGCAAGGGCGTTGGTCCCCACCGCGATGAGCTCGGCGCCCGGAAGCTCCGCTTTCAGCCTTTCCACGATGCTGCGGCCGATCCCGCCGCCCTGGCCGTCAATCACGATAATCTTCATTGAAATCCTCCATCCCAAGGTTTTATAAAGATGATAAAATCAAAATACCTTCCCGTAACGAAGATGATAGCACAAGTGTCTTTTCCCGTCAATCGGCCCCGGCGGCGGGTATCTTTTTCCATTAAAAATTCCCTGAAAAAAGAGAGGATTTCCAAGGCCGCAGGGAAGGGGAAGCATTGACAAAAGCCTGTTTATATTGTAAAATATAAAATAATATCGATATGCAGAAGCATATCGCCGGAGGAACGGAAAACAGGATCGGGAATCATGAACGCGCGGCAGCAGCTGTGCGCTTTGCCAGAAGGCTCACAGTACTGTGAGCCTTTATTTTTTATGATCGGAGTTATGATCGATGGACTTAAAAACTTTCTTCACACAGAATCCGCACGCCGCGCTCGCCTTTTCCGGAGGAGTGGATTCCTCTTATCTGCTGTACGCGGCAAAACAGTACGGCTGCGGCGTCCACGCCTATTTTATCAAGTCGGCCTTTCAGCCCCAGTTTGAGCTGGACGACGCGCGCCGTCTGGCGGAGCAGCTAAACGTTCCTTTTACCGTGGCGGAATTCGACGCTCTTGAAAATCCGCAGGTGGCCGCCAACGACGCCCTGCGCTGCTACTACTGCAAAACCACCCTGTTCACGCAGCTCAGGAAGCTCGCGGCGCGGGACGGCTGCGCCCTTCTGATGGACGGCACCAATGCTTCCGACAGCTTCGAAGGGCGGCCGGGCATGCGCGCCCTGCGGGAGCTGGACGTACGCTCGCCCCTGCGCGAATGCGGCCTGACCAAGGACGATATCCGCCGCCTCTCCCGGGAAGCCGGGCTGTTTACCGCCGAAAAGCCCTCTTACGCCTGCCTTGCCACCAGAATCCCCACCGGCACGGCCATTACGGAGGACATGCTGAAAAAAGTGGAGCGGGGAGAAAACGCCATGTTCGCCATGGGCTTTACCGATTTCAGAATCCGGCTTTTCCACGGCTCGGCGAAAATCCAGCTTCCGGAAAGCCAGTTTTCAACGGCAGTCGAAAAGAAAAACGAGCTGAACCAGGCTCTTTCCCCCTATTTTGACGGGGTATTGCTCGACCTGACGCCCAGAGTATAAAAGAGAGGTTGACACATATGGAACAGCAAAAAGCGCTGGAACTGCTGCAAAAGGTGAAGGACGGGGAGCTTTCCCCACAGGAGGCCGTCCTGAAGCTGAAAATGAGTCCCTTTGAAGATTTGGGATACGCCAAAATCGACCTGCACCGGGAGCTGCGCCAGGGCATTCCGGAGGTGATCTACGGCAGCGGGAAAACGCCGGAGCAGATTCTCGGCATCGCCTCGGCCATGCGGGCGCGCGGCGGGGAAAACATCCTGATTACCCGTCTTTCCGACGAATCCGCGGAAAAAGTGGGTGAAAAAATCGCCCTCACCTACGACCCCATGTCCAAAATCGGGATCGTGGGACGAAAAAGTGAAATCACCGCTTCCGGCACGATCGCGGTGGCGACCGGCGGTACCAGCGACATGCCCATCGCCGAGGAAGCGGCCCTGACCGCGGAGGTGCTGGGCAACAAGGTTGTCCGTCTGTACGACGTGGGCGTGGCGGGCCTGCACCGCCTGCTTTCCAAGCTGGATATCCTGATGGGCGCGAACGTCGTCGTCGCCATCGCCGGTATGGAGGGGGCGCTGGCAAGCGTGATCGGCGGGCTTGTGGACTGCCCGGTCATCGCCGTACCGACCAGCATCGGTTACGGGGCAAACTTTAACGGCCTTTCCGCCCTTCTTTCCATGCTGAACTCCTGCGCCAGCGGCGTGAGCGTGGTCAATATCGACAACGGCTTCGGCGCGGGGTACCTCGCCAGCATGATCAACCATAAGGGAGGAACTCCCCAATGAAAAAGCTGTATCTCGAATGCAACATGGGCGCCGCCGGAGATATGCTGACGGCGGCCCTGCTGGAGCTTTATCCGGATAAGGAGGGTTTCCTCCGGCAGATGAACTCGCTCGGGCTGGACGGCGTTTCGGTCCGGTGCGTCCCTTCGCAGAAATGCGGCATCAATGGAAGCCGCATCGACGTGAGCATCCACGGCGAAGAAGAAACCGCACAGGACGTAAGTCCCGACGGGCTGCATTCCCTCGGCGGCGGAGACGATCACAGCCATAGCCATGACGGTCATGGGCACGATCATGATGAACGGGGACGCGGGGACGCGCGGGCGCACGCCCACAGCCATATCAGCTATGAAACGCTGAAAAACAGGATTTCCGGGATGCCGGTTCCGGAGCCGGTCAAAAAGGACGCCCTCGCCGTTTATTCCCTGCTCGGAGAGGCGGAGTCCAGCGTACACGGCGTTCCGGTTGAGCAGATCCATTTCCACGAGGTCGGCTCTCTGGACGCTGTTGTGGATGTCGTCGGCTGCTGTCTGCTGTTCCATCTGCTGGGGCCGGATTCGGTCACCGCGTCGCCGGTCCATGTCGGCAGCGGCTTTGTGCGCTGCGCGCACGGGATTCTGCCTGTTCCCGCGCCGGCCACCGCGGCAATTTTACGCGGGGTACCCATTTACAGCGGAGAAATCCGCGGGGAGCTCTGCACCCCGACCGGCGCCGCGCTGCTGAAGCACTTTGTTTCCCGGTTCGGCCCGATGCCGCCGATGGCGGTGGACAGAATCGGCTGCGGGATGGGCGTCAAGGACTTTGCGGCGGCAAACTGCGTGCGCGCCTTCTGGGCCGAAAGCGAAGAGAACCGCGACGAAATCTCGCAGCTGAGCTGCAATCTGGACGATATGACGCCGGAGGCGGTCGGGTTCGCGTCGGAGCTGCTGCTTTCCGCGGGCGCTCTGGACGTTTTCTCCACGCCGGTCTTCATGAAGAAAAACCGTCCGGCCACTCAGCTGACCTGCCTGTGCAGGCCGGACGACAGGGAGAAAATGGCGCGACTGATGCTTTTGCACACCACCACGCTGGGAGTCCGCGAAACCGGCTGCGCGCGCACCGTCCTGACCTCCTCCTTCCGTACGGCGGAGACCGCCTGCGGCCCCGTGCGCATCAAGGTGAGCGCCGGCGGGGACATCGTCAAATATAAGCCCGAGTACGCCGACGTACGCGCCGCCGCCGAAAAACACGGCGTTCCCTACGATACGGTTTACAAACAGGCGGTCGCAGCAGTGGAAAAAAGGAAATAAAACGAGAGTGTCGAAAAACCTGTCAGGCGTCGAGAAATCGTGCAAGACCAGACGGCAAGCGCCGCAAATGAGGGAGCATACTTGTTGTATGTGAACGGAATTTGCAAGCACAGCCAACGCGGTAAGCAAAATTTTAAAATAATTTTGCGGTTGCGCGGCTTTATTGACTGCCTGAAAAAACATCTTTGCTTTTATGGATAAATGCGGTATACTGTAGTCATAAAATATTCATTTTCCCTGTATTGGAGGCTGCCATGAAAGAGGACATTCTGAATCTGCTCAGCGACAACCCGATCATCGCGGCGATCAACAGCGACGAAGGGCTGGAAAACGTTCTTCATTCCAGGTGCAAAGTTGTGTTTATTCTGTACGGGAGCCTGTGCAGCATTGCGAATATTGTCCATCGGGTCAAGCAGGAGGGAAAATACGCCTTTGTCCACGTCGATCTGATCGAAGGCACGTCGACCAAAGACGTCGTGATCGATTTTATCAAGGAAACGACCGGCGCCGACGGCATTATCAGCACCCGGGCCGCCATGATAAAGGCCGGAAACTCAAGGGGCCTGTACACCATCCACCGCTTTTTCCTGATCGATTCCATGTCCTTTCACAATGTTTCCAGACAGGTGAGCCTGTGCAGCCCGGACTGCATTGAAATTATGCCGGGGTGCATTCCGAAGGTGCTCCGTTCCATTCAGAAAATCGTAACCGTCCCGATCATTGCCGGAGGGCTGGTGTCGGACAAGGAGGACGTGGTCGCCGCCCTGGGAGCCGGCGCGGACGCGATCTCTTCCACCAGCACAAGGGTCTGGGACCAGATATAAAAACGCATAAAGATACGCCCTGAAACGTTTCCGTTTCAGGGCGTATCTTTCTTTTACATATCTCTTGTGGCGACAAAATCGATTCCCGTTCCTAATATATCCTTATAAACCACGTCGCCGCGCTTGACGGGAGCGGTCACCTCTACGGTGTCCAGCAGCTTCATCGCGTCGAAGATCATCGCCTTGGGAATCGGCTCGCTGGTCTTTACCGGCAGGCGGCGGTGGGAACCGCCGTTGATCTTCACCGTGGAAGGAACCACCCTTGTCGGATCGGTCAGCTCTTTTTTACCGTAAACCTCACCCCTTTTGCAGCCGTTTCCGGTCACCGCGCAGCCGTTTTTCTCGTCCACCTTCAAATGGCAGCCCTTGGGGCATACGATACAAATCAGTTCCGTCATGCTGTTTCCTCCTTCCCGACCGCTACGGTCAGCGCACCCGCGGCATTTTCCAGGAGCGCCTTCGGAACCGTGATCTTTTCCATTTCGCCCGGCGCCATGTGTTCCCTTTTAAACCGCGCGATTTCCTTTTCGCCGTGGGTCACCTTAATCACTACATCCTTATAAACATTGTTGACGCGGAAGAAAATCTCCGCCGCCCTGTCCAGATTTTCCGTGCGGATTTTCTGCGGAACCGTGTAGTTGACACAGCTGCCGTTCTGCACCTCGAGGAAGCTTTCGGACTCCGGCTCCCCGTTTGCGATATATTTTCCCGCGGCGCGGCCCGCCCGCTGGCTTTCCGCCGTTACGAAGTCCACCAGGTCATGCACGTGCACCACGTTGCCGCAGGCGAAAATCCCCTGCATGGAGGTTTCCATGTTTTCAAACACCACCGGCCCGCTGGTGCGCCGGTCCATGGCCAGTCCCGCGGACCTGGACAGCTCGTTTTCCGGGATCAGTCCGACGGAAAGCAGGACCGTGTCGCAGTCGAAGGTCATTTCCGTTCCCGGAATCGGCTTTCTGTTTTCGTCCACCTTGGACACGACGACCTTTTCCACCCTTCCGTTCCCCTGAATATCCGTAATGGTATGAGAGAGGTAAAGCGGAATGTCGTAATCCTTCAGGCACTGCACAATGTTGCGGTTCAGCCCGTTGGAGTAGGGCATCAGCTCCACACAGGCCAGCACCTTCGCGCCCTCCAGCGTCATGCGGCGTGCCATAATCAGGCCGATGTCGCCGGAGCCGAGGATGATCACCCTTTTGCCGACCATATAGCCTTCCATGTTGACGTAGCGCTGCGCGGTCCCGGCGGTAAAAATACCCGCCGGGCGGTCGCCCGGAATCGCGATGGCTCCGCGGGTCCTTTCCCTGCAGCCCATCGCCAGCACGATCGCCTTCGCCTGAATAATCATGTAGCCGTCCCTGCTGTTCACGCAGTGGATCTGCTTGCCGCGTGTGATTTCCAGCACCATCGTGTCCAGCTTGACCTGTACGTTGGTGTCCCGCAGCATTTCAACAAACCGCTGGGCGTATTCGGGACCCGTCAGCTCCTCTTTAAAGTAATGTAGCCCGAACCCGTTGTGGATACACTGGTTGAGAATCCCGCCCAGTTCCTTGTCGCGCTCCAGAATGAGGACGCTTTCCGCGCCGTTGTGGTAGCCCTCCAGAGCGGCCGCGAGCCCCGCGGGGCCGCCGCCCACGACCACCAGATCATAAGCTTCCGTTATCATTGCCGTACTCCTCCCTTTTTGGTCTCTCCGGTCAGAATATAAGTCCCCTTTTTATTCAGAAGCACCTCTTCCAGCGGAAGGCCCAGCTCCCTTGCGAGAATCTCCTGCACGCGCGGGCCGCAGAAACCGCCCTGGCAGCGCCCCATGCCGGCGTTGCACCTCTTCTTGACCGCGTCGACGGTGCGCGGGGTGATCGGGCTGTGGATGGCGTCCACAATCTCGCCCTCCGTGATCGTCTCGCAGCGGCAGATCACCCGGCCGTAAAGCGGATTTTTCTCAATCAGCGCCGCTTTCTCCTCCGGGGACAGGGACTTGAAGCTCACCTTCCGCCTTTCGTCTATAAAGTCTTCCTTTTCCTTCAGAAAAACGCCCGTTCTTTCCAGAAGCTTGATACAGTCGAGCGCAATGGCGGGGGCGCTGGTCAGGCCCGGAGATTTGATGCCGGCCAGGTTGATGAAGCCTCTGGCGGATTTGGATTCCTCAATGATAAAATCCGAACGCTCGCTCTGTGCGCGGACGCCCGCAAAATTGCGGATGGACTCCCTGAAATTGATGCCCGGCACGGACCTGACCGCCGTTTCACGGACAAAATCAAGCCCGCTCTGGGTGGTGGAAACATCGTCGTCGTTCTCAACGCCGACCGCGTCCGGCCCGACGATCAGGTTGCCGTGCACCGTCGGGGAAACCAGAACGCCCTTTCCCACCTTGCTGGGGCACTGGAAAATCACCTTGCCGACCAGATTGCCCTGACTTTTATCCAGCAGATAATACTGTCCCTTGCTCGGGATAATCCTGAACTCCGGCTTCTCCGCCACCAGATTGTGGACGTCGTCGGAATGGAGGCCCGCCGCGTTGACCACGCGGGCCGCTTCGACCACCTGGTCGCCGCAGAACAGGCGGTACGCCGTCCCCGTGCGCTCGATCCGGTCGACCTTGCTGTTGAGGAAGAAATCCGCGCCGTTGCGCTTCGCGGTGTCCGCCATGGCGATGCACAGCTCCCACGGGCTGACGATCGCGCCGGACGGCGCGTACAGGGCGCCTTTGATCTCCTTGCTTAAATTCGGTTCCATTTCAAGGGTCTCCCTTGCGTTCAGAACCCGGATGCCCGGCACGCCGTTTACCACGCCCTGCCTGTACAGCCGGTAGATCACGTGCAGGTCGTCCTCGTTGAATCCCAGCACCAGCGACCCGCATTTCCGGTAGGGAACCTTCAGTTTTTTCGCAATCTCCTCAATCATGGCGTTGCCCAGAACATTGAGCCGGGCCATCGCCGTGCCGGGCTCCGGATCGTACCCCGCGTGGACAATGGCGCTGTTCGCCTTGGTCGTGCCGTCGGCAACGTCGTTCTCCTTTTCCAGAACGGCGATTTTCAGGTCGTAGCGCGAAAGCTCGTACGCTGTTGCCGCTCCGATGACCCCGCAGCCGATAATTGCTACATCATACATAAGAGACACCCTTTCCATACCTTCATTTTTCCATAAAAGCAATAAAAAAAGAGCAATGCGAATCAACAGTATCGTTAATTCAGCATTACTCAAAAATCTCCATGCTTTTGTATTCAATTTTCTGTGTATATTTTACACCGTCCGACCGGTTTTGTCAATGGATCAGGCCTGAAACGGGCTGCCACTTTTTGTAAAGCGGATTTCAGCAATCTGCATAAAAAGCGCTTTGAATCAGGCTGATTAGCCCAACTCAAAGCGCCGTTTCCTGTGCAATATGACCGAACCGCCGGAAAAGCTGTTCCGCGGCCCGGATTTTCGTCAGATAAACAGATTGGTGTCCGACTGCTCGGCGGAGCCGAGAAAAGTGGCGACGCCCGCGATTTCCACCCCGTCGATCAGCTCTTCCGGCTTGATCCCCATAATATCCATGGACATCTGGCAGGCCACGATCCTCACCCCGCCGTCCATGGCGGAGCGGAGAAGCTCCTCCGGCGAAGAAACGTTTTTGCTCTTCATGACCCCGCGGATCATTTTGGAGCCCATCCCCATCATGTTCATTTTGGAAAGGCCCAGCTTCTTGCTTCCGCGCGGCATCATCCTGCCGAACATGCTCTCTATGAAATTCTTCTTCACAGGTACCTTTTCGCTTCTGCGCAGGATATTCAATCCCCAGAAGGTGAAAAACATCGTGACCTTCCGGCCCATGGAAGCCGCGCCGTTGGCGATGATCAGCGCCGCCAGGGCCTTGTCGAGGTCGCCGCTGAACACCACCATGCTCTTGTCGTTCCCGCTCCGGGCCGGGACGGCGGGGGCCTGCGCGCCCTTCTGGATTCTGACGGTGTAGGCCGCACCCTCGCGCTGCACGCCGAGCAGCAGGTTCCCCGTCCTTTCGCACCAGACGCTGATGTCCGAGGCAAACGCCGGGTCGGTCGCGCGGATGGTCAGGCAGTCCCCGTCCTGAATCCTTTTGATTCCCTCCGCGGCTTTCATGATCGGGCCGGGACACTGCAGGCCGCAGGCGTCCACCTCCAGCATTTCCGCGTCCCGGCAGCACGCCGATTTTATCTCTTCCCCGCCGTTACTGTTTTTTTTTACGCCGACACAGTCGGTTCCCGTCGGACTTTCCCTGTCCCCTTTGGCGGTGACGTAGGTCTTGTATCCGCCGCTGAGGTTGTAGACGTCGTAGCCGTTCTGCGCCAGAACCCTTGCGGCAAGGTATCCGCGCAGGCCCACCTGACAGAACGCGTACACCGGTTTGTCCTTCGGCAGCTCGCCCATCCGCCCGCGCAGGCTGTCCAGAGGAATTCCGATTGCGCCGTCGAGCGTACCCATTTTCATTTCGTCGGGCGTCCTGACGTCCAGCAGGGTGATCTTTTCACGGTCCAGCGAATCCACCTCGTCATAGTGGAATACTTTTACGTCGCCGCGCAGGATATTGGCCGCCGTAAAGCCCAGCATGTTCACCGGGTCCTTCGCGGAGGAATAAGGCGGCGCGTAGCAGAGTTCCAGCTTTTCAAGGTCGTAGACCGTTCCGCCCAGCCGAAGCGCGGTGGCAAGCACGTCGATGCGTTTATCCACTCCCTCGTAGCCGACCGCCTGCGCGCCGAGGATTTTGCCGTCCGGCGCAAACAGCAGCTTCATGCTGATCTGTGAGGAACCGGGATAGTAGCCCGCGTGGCTCGACGGATGGATATAGGTTTTCTGATACGGAATCCCCTGTGCCTTCAGCTGTTTCTCGTTCAGCCCGGTGGAAGCGGCGGTCATGTCGAACACCTTCAGCACCGCGCTGCCCTGTACACCGCTGTCCCTTGTGACCCTCCGCCCCAGAACATTGTCTCCGGCAAGCCGCCCCTGCTTGTTGGCGGGCCCGGCAAGGGGAAGCAGCGTCCTGTCCCCGGTCACGATCTGGCGGACGGAAACGGCGTCGCCGACCGCGAAAATATCCGGGTCGGAGGTGGCGAAGGTATCGTCGGTCAGGATGCTTCCGCCGACGCCCAGCTCCAGTCCGGCTTCTTTGGCAAGGCGGCTGTCCGGCGCGACGCCGATGCTCAGGATGACCAGATCTGCCTCCAGTTCCCTGTCTCCGGTCAGCTTCACTTTCAGGCCGCCGGATTTTTCAAAGCCCTGCACCCCTGTGCCGAACAGTAATTTGACTCCGTTTTCCCTCATATGGCGGTGCAGGATCGCCGCCATTTCCGGGTCAAGGGAGGCAACGGCCTGGTCCAGAAATTCGACAATCGTGACGTCAAGGCCGCGTTCCTTCAGATTTTCCGCCATTTCCACCCCGATAAAGCCCGCGCCGACCACAACGGCCGACTTCGCGTGCTTTTCCTTAATATAGGCGTCGATCTGAAGCGTATCCGGCACCGTGCGCAGCGTAAAGATCCCCTCGCTGTCGATTCCGGGCAGATTGGGGCGCTTCGGCACCGCGCCGGGCGAAAGGATCAGTTTATCATAGCTTTCCTCGTAGGTGCTGCCGTCCGCGTGGTTTTGTACGGTCACCGTCTTTTTTTCACGGTCGATTTTCACGACCTCGCTCTTCGTACGCACATCGATGCCGAAGCGCCCGCGAAGCAGCTCCGGCTGCGTGACGATCAGCTTTTCCCTGTCCCTGATCGTTCCCCCGATATAGTAGGGAAGACCGCAGTTTGCGTAGGAAATGTACGCTCCCTTTTCAAACAGGATGATTTTGGCTTCCTCACTCTGCCTGCGCAGCCTGGTAGCCGCGCCCGCGCCGCCCGCAACACCGCCGACAATCAGTACCTTCATTGTATTTCCACCTTTCCCAAAATAATCTTCATGAAATATCTGGAATTTAACTTGAAAAACCGCAAATATTGTAGTGTAATCTTTTACGGTTTTATGATATCATGAGGGAAGACGGGATTCCGTGACTAAATCACACAGCGGAAGAGAGCCCGGATGTGACCATGTCACAGAATAAATCTCATTTACGGCATATAATAAAACAATCAACCAGAGAGGGTGAAACGATGGCCGATATCATCATCTTGGGAAACGGTCCCGCCGGAATCTCTTCAGCGGCCTATGCGGCGCGCGCCGGGCTGGATACCATGGTAATCGGGCGCGACAGCGGGGCGTTGTCAAAAGCGGGGGAAATTGAAAATTATTACGGCTTTCCCACCCCTGTTTCCGGGGAACAGCTGGTCCGCAACGGAATCGACCAGGCCGAAAGGCTCGGCGTTTCCGTCGTCAGCGACGAGGTCCTGGGCATCACCTACGACGGCGAATTTACCGTCCAGTCAAAACAGGGCGCCTACAAAGCGCCTGTGGTCATCCTCGCGACCGGCGCTTCCAGAAAATCGCCCGGGATCGAGGGTCTGAGCAGATTCGAGGGGAAAGGCGTCAGCTACTGCGCCGTCTGCGACGCGTTTTTCTACCGCGGAAAAGCCGTCGCCGTTCTGGGGGACGGCGGCTACGCCCTGCACGAGGCCACCGAGCTTCTGCCGGTCGTCGGTTCGGTCACGGTGCTGACCAACGGGCGCGAACCCTCCGCGGAATTTCCCGAACAGATTTCCGTGAATAAAAAGGAAATAGAGGCGCTCAGGGGCGACAGCGTTTTGGAATCCATCGCTTTCCGCGACGGCTCCACCCAGCCGCTCAGCGGGCTGTTCATCGCTCTGGGCGTGGCTTCCAGCGCGGATTTCGCCCGCACCATGGGCGCCGAAACCGAAAACGGCCGCATCGTGGTAAACGACCGCATGCAGACGAGCATTCCCGGCCTTTACGCGGCGGGCGACTGCACCGGCGGCATGTACCAGATTTCCAAAGCGGTCTACGACGGCGCCAGAGCCGCGACCAGCGCCATTCAATACCTGCGCAGCCGCAAAAAATAACCTTTTTCGCCAAAACGTGATATAGTCACGGAAAAATTCGATTTCCGGTATATAATAAGGGTACAAACGGAGAAAACTATTCTTAAACATGAACAAAGGAGAATGAATATGGCAGTGGTAACTTTAACAAAAGACAATTTTACGCAGGAGGCGGTCAACGCCGACAAGACCATACTTATTGATTTCTGGGCCCCGTGGTGCGGCCCCTGCCGCATGGTATCGCCCATTGTGGATGAGATCGCCGAAGAGGCTTCCGCCACCTTAAAGGTAGGCAAGGTAAATGTGGACGAGGAGCCGGAGCTCGCCTCCCAGTTCGGCGTGATGAGCATCCCCACCCTGGTGGTGATGAAGGACGGAAAAGTCGTGACTTCCTCCGTCGGCACCAAAAGCAAGGAATCCATCCTGAGCATGGTCCAGTAAAACAATTTGAGCGTCTCCCTTCCGTGAGAGAGCTAAAAAGTAAAAGCGATTTTATCGCCGGCCTGAAGGGGCTGCCCTGTCTGAATTTCAGGGCAGCCCTTTTTTGTGCTTTGGCCGGGCGGACCGTAATGCCACAGCACCTGTCAAAAGCACAAATTTCCTTATTGAAATTTATAATAATTACCGAAAATCGTAAAACAAGTTGAAAAAATATTGACAATCTGTTCGGATAATGCTTAAATTATACACGAAAGAATAATTAAAGAGGGCACCATGAGAACAACACTGGAAGAAACAGAGCGCAACAATCAGATCATCCTTGACGCCGCCGTCCGGGTATTTTCCGCAAAGGGATATGAGGCGGCCAATATGCAGGACATTGCCGACGCGGCAGGCATCACCCGCGGCCCGCTGTATTACCGCTATAAGACGAAGCTGGACCTGTTTCAGGCTGCGCTGCTGGTGAACTGCGAACGGGATTTTGAGGAATATAAGAGAATCTTCGCGCAGGATAAAGGAATCTGGGACATTATCCGTGAGGATATGGTCTTTTGTACAAAAAGCCTGCAGATGAATACCTACACCTTCGACAGTATCATCGCGGATACTCCGGCGCTTCGCAAATCCTATGAGGTGATGAGGAAATACACCCGCAAAATCTTTGACGTCAAGGTAGACGCCGTAAAAGAAGCCATGCAAAAAAAAGAATTGAAGCCGGGAACGGACCCCCGCCAGATTGTAAACCTGATGTTCATTTTTGCCGAGGGACTGTACAGCACCGTTCAGCGTTCCAAGATTGTTTTTTCCCGGAAGGAGGTCACGGACGCCATTGAGGATTTGATCTATCTGCTGAAAAACAGATACGGCGCGGATTCCTGAAAAAGCGCAAAGCCCGGAAGGGCTTTTTCTTCCGTACAAAATTATACACCAGTGTATAATTTCCGACAAACCGTCCGGATATTACGCACTTTGTGAATAATAAAAACAAAAAGGAGATGTCACACAGGCAAGCATGTTCAGGGACAGGTGCAAAGCGGATGTTCCAAAATGGATGTTCCGGTAAACGACACAGGTTTGTGCCTCTGAAGTTCTAATCCAACATAGGAAAGAAGGTTTATCATGTGTAAAGTTTTAACCCCCATTCAGGTCGGTCCCATGAAGCTGAAGAACCGCGTCCAGTTTCTCGCTATGGCCAAGGGCCTCTGCAATCCCGACAACACCGTCAGCGACCGGGAGATCGCCTATTTTGAAACCGTCGCCAAAGGCGGCACCGCTCTGATCACAACCGGCGCCTGTATCGTGTTTCCGGAATACCCCTCCGTACTTCCCTGCCAGCCCGGTCTTTATGACGACAAGTTTCTTCCCGGCCTGAAGAAGCTGGCGGACGCCGTTCACAAACACGGCGCAAAACTTCTGCTTCAGCCCTGGCATCCCGGCGAGGCCGCCTACGGCTGCGATCCCGCCGGTGTGAAAAAGGTGGCGGACTTCTCCATTGACGAAATCAAGGCGATGCAGCGCCGCTTTGCGGAGGCCGCCCTGCGGGCCCGGGAAGCCGGCGCCGACGGCATTGAGGTACATATCGCCCACAACTATCTGATGGAGGAATTCCTGACCC
Source organism: Caproiciproducens sp. (assembly GCF_053840905.1). Taxonomy (NCBI): domain Bacteria; kingdom Bacillati; phylum Bacillota; class Clostridia; order Eubacteriales; family Acutalibacteraceae; genus Caproiciproducens; species Caproiciproducens sp. The sequence continues at coordinate 36,894 of NZ_JBNLXQ010000010.1, read as the reverse complement.
CGCTTTTCAATAAGCGTACCGACGAGTACGGAGCCCAGAACATGGAGAACGGACTGCGCTTCTCCACGGAGATGATCCGGATGATCAAGGAGGCCTGCGGCCCCGATTTCGCCGTCACCGCCAAGATCAACGGCACCGACCTGAATCCCGAGGGCATGACAATCGAGCGGGTCGCCCTGGCGGGCCCCATTCTGGAGGCGGCGGGGGCGGACATGATCGCCGTCAGCGGCGGCGGCTCCCTGACCGACGTCCTGGGCATGTCCGCGGACGGCCATCAGCCGGAGGGCTGGAAGGTTCCGTTCGCCGAGGCTGTCAAAAAGTCCGGCGTCAGGATTCCCGTGGAGGCCACCGGCAGCATCCGGCATCCGCAGTATATCGAGGAAATCCTCTCCGAGGGCAGGTGCGACATGATCGGCATGGGCCGCGGTCTTCTGGCCGAGCCCGAATGGGTCAATAAGCTGGCGGAGGGCCGCGAAGACGAGATGCACAACTGCATCTCCTGTATGGCCTGTTTCTCGCCTGTCGTGCCGGGCTGTTCCAACTGCTCCGTGAACCCGCTGGCCACGCGGGAGCTGGAAAACATCGAGGTGAGGAAGGACGGCGGCGGCCGCACCGCAGCCGTTGTGGGCGGCGGCCCCGGCGGTATGCAGGCAGCCGTCACGCTGGCCGAACGAGGCTTCAAACCGGTCCTCTTTGAGAAGGACGGCAAATTGGGCGGCCTGGAAAATCTGGCTGCCGCGCCTGTGGGGAAAGCAAAAATCCAGTGGCACATCGACTACCTTGCCAAGCAGCTCCGGCGTTTGGGCGTAGAGGTACGGCTGGGAAGCGAAGCCACCGCCGGCGACATCCGTGCGCTTAAGCCCTACGGCGTGGTCATCGCTTCCGGCAGCATTGCCACCTATCCCCGCTCCATCCCTGGCATCGGCAAGCCCCATGTAGCCGAATCCCGTCAGGTGCTGCCCTGTTTCCCCAGCGTGAAGGGGGAGAATGTGGTGGTCGTCGGCGCGGGTCTGGTGGGGCTGGAAACCGGCCTGACCTTCGCCGACATGGGTAACCGCGTCACACTGATGGATATCCTGCCTTCCGCAAACCCCATGGAGATGCCCATAGACATGATGATGACCTTAGGCCATGTGCTCAAAGCCGGCGTAGAGCTGCGCATGGAGCACAAGCTTCTGGAGATTACGGACACCGCCGTTCTCGCGGAGAACAGGAAGACCGGCGAGAAGGTGACGCTGCCCGCCGACCGCGTGGTGCTCTGCATGGGCAGCAGGGCCAACGACGCCCTGTACGAGGAGCTGAAGGGCGAGTTTGACCGCATTTTCAACGTGGGCGACTCCAGGGAACCGGACAAAATTCTGACAGCTGTCCAGGGGGGATTCGATGCGGCAATCGCAATGTGACCCTTTGGGGAAAGACCGGCAGCACCATCTGATTCCCGTTAACGTGATCGGCGGTTTTCTGGGCGCGGGAAAAACCACGTTTCTGAACTATATTTTGGAGCAGCCCGCCCTGGGCCGCACGGACGTCCTGATCCGGGAGTACGGAGCGGTTCCGATCGACGATCAGCTGGTAAAAAACGTCTCCGGCAAGCTGCATGTGTTCCCCGGCATCACTGTCCATGACGATCCTCAGCTGGTGCTGCACGATTATCTTCACGAGCTTGTGGGCCCGGCCGAGCAGCCGGGTTTCGACCGGCTGCTGCTGGAGACCAGCGGCATCGACTCGCCCGAGAGCCTGGTTCAGTTGTTTCTGGTGGGCTATATGCCCGAGCACTACCGGCTGGGGAGCTATATCGCGGTGGTAGACGCCCAGTACGGTCTGCTGAACATGGATGAATACGATGTTGCCGTGCGGCAGATCGCCTTCGCGGACGCCGTCATCGTAAACAAGATCGATCTGGCGGACGGGGAGACTGTAAAGCAGCTGGAACGGCGGATCGGGTCCGTCAACGCCATGGCAAAAATCTACCGGGCCAGCTACGGCAGGGCGCCTTTGGAGAATATTCTGGAGATTCCCCTGTACCAGCAATTAAAGGATTTGACCGCAAAGGAGCGTGCCGGGACCGTGGATGAAATACAGTCGGTTGTTCTTGTTGAAAAGCGTCCCATGAATAAGGAAAGGGTCAACGCCTGGATCACCCGGCTCTTTGAGCAGGACGGTCCGAAGATTCTGCGGAGCAAGGGCTTTTTCTGCTTCGCGGGCGAGGATTGGCGCTATGAGTTCCAGGGAGTCCGCAAGTCCTTCCACTCCAAGGCGGAGCAGCTCTGGGGGCCGGACGAGGAGCGGAAGAGCACCGTAGTGCTGATCGGAGAGCACCTTCCCGATCAAAAACTGCTGCAAGCATCCTTTTCCGCCTGCGCCGAGTGAGCAGGCCACCGATATCAAAAATAGGAGGTCAAAGTTATGGCATCGAAAGTTTATTATCTGAACGACCGCGCCAGTGGCCTTCCGGACAGCATTCCCTTCAAAGGCGTGCGGGTCCTGCGGGACGCGGGGCTGGAAAGCATGATCAAGCCGGGGGATAAGGTCGGGATCAAGGTGCATCTGGGCGAATGGGGCAACGCGCTGAACCTGCGTCCCCACTGGGTCAGCGCCATCGCGGACGAGGTCAAGCGCCTGGGCGGAAAGCCCGCCGTCGTGGAGACCAACGTGGCCGTGTACGGCGAGGCGCTGGGCCGCTGCACGACGGAGGATCACCTGAAGACCGCCGCCGTCCACGGCTTTACCGAGGAAACCATGGGCTGCCCGATCGTCATCTGCGACGGCGACTACGGCGTCGACGACGTGCAGGTACCGGTTCCCAACGGCGTGTACATGAAATATTCCTTCATTGGCAAGGGATTTCTGGATTTTGACAAGATCATTGTCGTCACCCACTTCAAAGGCCACCCCATGGGCGTCTTCGGCGGCTCCATGAAGAACGTGGGGATCGGTATGTCCTCCGCCCGGGGCAAGTATGCCGTCCATAATATTTCTCACCCGGAAATGGGCATAAAGACCTGGGAGATCAACCAGGACGCCGTAAAGGGATACAGCCAGGCGCCGCATCCCAACATCATCGACCGCACCGTCAGCACCTGTCCTACCGGCGCCTTTACCTACGAAAACGGTATTCTGTCCCGCGATAAATCCAAATGCCGGCAGTGCGGGTACTGTTTTGCCCGGTTGTTCCAGGGCATCTATCAGTTCCCTGCCGAGTTGGTGCCCAGTTGGCCCGCCGGCATCTCCGACGCCGCCTGCGCCTACATCAATGCCATCGGCAAGGACAATATGATTTTCCTGAACTACGCCATGGACATCACGCCCCAGTGCGACTGCGGCAACTGCCACGACCGGTCGATGATCCCGAATCTGGGCGTATTTGCCTCCCGGGATGCCGTGGCCGTGGACATGGCCTGCATCGAAGCGGCCGAGGCCGTCAGCGCAACACCCGGCTCCGTCGCCGACGAGTACGGTTTCGGCGAACCCAACACCGAGCGCTTCACCAACTGCTCCAGCATGGCCAAGATCAGCCAGTGGGCCCAGATCAACGCTTCCGTATACAACGGCACCGGCTCCTCCGAATACGTGCTGGTGGATTCCAAAGCCACGCCGTGCAAAGACTTTGAGTTCCCCCGTTATCGGGATATCACCTATATGGAGGTCCATAAGGAGGCCTATGCTCATATCACCATGGACCCCGGCGACTATGCCTATTCCAAACTGCCCAGACTGGATATGGGCGAACAAAGCAAGAAGCCAAAGGGCAAGGTAAAGGAAATCTCCATCGAAGACGATTAGCGGAAATGCCCGCCGAACCGCGCGGAGCTGAAAAATCAATATTCAACCGGATTCTCAAAAGCGGGGCTGTCCTGAAAACGCAATCAGGGCAGCCCCTTTTTTCTTTTCCGTTTCTGTAGTATAATAAACCTAAAAAGAAATATCAGCCGCCCGGCGCGGCTGACTCAGGGAGGCAGTCGGGATGGCCGTTACACAGAAAGAGCTTGCATTTATGAGGGAGGCGTTTCCCTTTTGGAATCAGCTGACGCAAAGGCAGCAAAACCTTCTGGAGCAGTCGGTTTCCGTCTCTTCCTACCGGAAGGGCCAGCGGCTGCACGACGGCGCGCAGGACTGCATGGGGCTGATTCTGGTGCTCAGCGGGCATCTGCGCGCCTTCATCCTTTCCGACACGGGAAAGGAAATTACCATTTACCGTCTTTTTGAACGGGACATCTGTATTTTTTCGGCCTCCTGCATGCTGAAAAACATCAGCTTCGACATTTATATCGAGGCGGCGGAGGACTCCCGGATTCTGCTGATTCCCACAGCGGTATACAACGAGCTGAATCAGACCTGTCTGGCGGTTTCAAACTTTACGAGCCAGCTGATTTCCTCCCGCTTTTCCGACGTGATGTGGGTGATGGAGCAGGTGCTTTTCATGAGCTTTGACCGCCGCCTGGCCAACTTCCTGCTGGAGCAGTCCGCGATTGCCGGCAGCAGCACGTTCAGCATCACGCACGAGACCATTGCGAAAAACATGGGCTCCGCGCGCGAGGTCGTGACCCGCATGCTGAAATATTTCCAAAGCGAGGGAATGGTTTCCCTCTCCCGCGGCGGCATTACCATTACCGACCCGAAAAAGCTGGAAAAGCTTCTCCGGTTTGACAAATGACCGCCCTGATTGCAATTGCCGATCATCTGTAGTAAAATCAAATGGAAAACAATGTCATAAACAGACGAATTTCTGCGAAGCGGAGGCCATACCTATGCAAACTGGACAACAGCCCGATCTTCTGAAAAAGCCCGCGGACGACGACGCGGCGGCGGAAGATTATGTGTTCGCGCTCGACATCGGGACAAGGAGCGTGATCGGCATTGTAGGGACCCTGGAAAAGGAAAAGCTGCGCATCTCCGCCGTGGAGCAGGCCGAACATCCGAAACGCGCCATGATCGACGGCCAGATCGAAGATATCGAACAGGTGAGCCGGGTGGCAAAGCAGGTCAAGAACCGGCTGGAAAAGCGGATCGGCTATCCGCTGCGGCATGTCTGCGTCGCGGCGGCCGGACGCGCGCTGAAAACGCAGAAGGCCGCTTATGAGCTGGCGCTCAAGCAGTCGCAGGTGATCGACGAGGAGCTGATCTGCCGGCTGGAGGCGGGGGCGATCGAAGCGGCCGAGCGGCAGTTCAACCCCGAAACCGCCGACGAAAACCAGCCCGTTTTTTACCTTGTCGGCTACTCCGTGATTCAGTACACGCTGGACCGCTACCCCATTTCCAACCTTCTGGAGCACCGCGGGCAGAGTATCGGTGTGGAAGTCATCGCCACCTTCCTGCCGCGCGAGGTAGTGGACAGCCTGTATACCACCATGCATAAAACCGGGCTGGAGGTTTCCAGCCTGACGCTGGAGCCGATCGCGGCCATAAACGCGGCCATCCCGCAGAAGCTGCGTCTGCTGAACCTTGCGCTGGTGGACATCGGCGCGGGCACCTCGGACATCGCCGTGTCCAGGGACGGCGGCGTCGTGGGCTATACCATGGCGACCGTGGCGGGAGACGAGGTCACCGAGGCGATCATGAAGACGTATCTGGTAGACTTCGACGCCGCGGAAGAAATCAAGCTGAAAATGGACGGGGAACGGAAGATCGCCTTTACGGATATTCTGGGATTTGAACATACGGTCACGCCGGAGGAAATCCGCGATAAAACCGAACCGGTCAAGCGCGCGCTCTGTGAGGAAATCTCCCAGAGGATCGTACAGGCCAACGGCGGCCCCCCGTCGGCGGTCTTTCTGGTAGGCGGCGGCAGCAAGCTGCCCGGCATGTGCGAATGCGTGGCGGAATGCCTCGACCTGCCCCTGACCCGCGTGGCCATCGGCGGAAGCAACTTTATGGCGCATGTGGCCGCTTCGGAGGAGGACGTGACCGGGCCGGAATACGCGACCCCGCTGGGCATCGCCGTTTCCGCGGCGCTCAACCTTATCAACGACAGCTTCTCCATCACCCTGAACGGCAGCCGCGCAAAGCTCTTCCGCAGCGGCAGGCTTTCCGTTCTGGACGTGCTTCTGATGAACGGGTTCAGCTACAACCAGCTTATCAGCCGTTCCGGGCAGAGCATGATCGTGGAGCTGAACGGGGAAAGAAAAGTCGTCTACGGCGGGCATCCGACCGCGGCGCGCATCCTTCTGAACGGCGCGGAAAGCAACATCGCCGCCATGATCAAAGCCGGGGACAGCATTGACTTTGAGCCCGCCGTGGCGGGCGAAGACGCGCACCCGCTGCTCGGCGAGGCGGTCGATCTAAAAGAAACGCGCAGGGTGTTTTTCAATGGCTCGGAAATGGCCGTGGGGACCCGCGCCATGGTCAACGGGCAGCCCGCCGGGCCGGACTATCCGCTCAGCATGCGGGACCGGATCCAGACCTTCCCGATCAGCACGCTGCGGGAGCTTCTCGTCTTTGCGGGGGAGGACGAAACCCGCCCGTACCTGATCAACGGACAAGCCGCCGATCCCGACAGCCCGCTTTCCGCGGAGGACCGGATCGAATACGCTCCCGTCGCCGCGCGCCCCGGCACGCCGCCGCCCGACGCCGAACCGCCGCAAAACGGTGAACCGCGGGAAGACGAAGAACCGCCGGTCCAGACGGTCACTCATATTACCCTGAACGGCGCGCCCCTTGCCCTGAAAACAAAGCAGGACAAGACGCCCTACCGCCTGATCGACATGCTTAATCTGGTGGATTTCGACCTGTCCAAGCCGCAGGGGAATATTATTCTGCACGTCAACGGGCAGGACGCGGCCTATCTTCAGGTGCTGGCGGACGGGGACTGTGTGGATATCTACTGGGATAAAAACCAAAGGCCATCATTATGATGCAGAAAAAGCATCGGAACGGAAATTTCCGCTCCGATGCTTTCTTTATCGGTTCCTATTGATTGTTTTTCGGCAGGCTGTCTTCCAGCAGCTTTAAAATCCGCTGCGGCTGCAGGTTCGCCTGCGCCAGCATCGCCATGCCCGCCTGCACCAGAATATTGTGCCGCGCCAGCTCTGTCATTTCCCGCGCCATATCCACGTCGCGGATACGGCTTTCCGCCGCCGTCAGATTGTCCTCCATGGTGGAAAGGCAGCTCAGATGGCGTTCCAGCCCGTTCTGGGCGGCGCCCAGACTGCCGCGCGCTCCGGCGACCGTGTCGGCCGCCTTTTTGATCAGATCGATGGCTTTCTGCGCGTCCTCCTGCGTGGCAACGGAGGCCTCGTCCAGGCCCAGCCCCTTTGTCCCCATATCGGGGATATGGACGGTGTAATGGCTGTCCTCTGAATTGTCCGCCCCGATCTGCAGCGTGACGCCGTCCTTCCCGAACCCGGGGTCGGAAGGGTCCGTTATTTCGGCCAGGCTGCCGTTAAGCAGTTTGGTCCCGTTAAAATCGGTGGTATTCGCGATCCGGTCAATTTCTTTTTTCAGGGCCTCAAATTCCTTTTCGGAATTTTTTCGGTCCGTGTCGTTCTGATAGATCCCGTTGGAGGACTGCACCGCAAGCTCCATCATCCTGCTCAGGATGGACTGGGTCTCGTTCAGGTTTCCTTCCGCGGTCTGGATCATGCTGACGCCGTCCTGCGTGTTCTGCTGCGCGGCCTGCAGACCGCGGATCTGCGACCGCATTTTTTCAGACACGGCAAGGCCCGCCGGGTCGTCCGCAGCGGAATTGATGCGGTACCCGGACGAAAGCCTTATAATGCTTTTATCGCACAGCGCCTGATTGATGGAAAGCTGGCGCAGCACAAAAAGGGCGCTGAGATTATGCTGGATCACCATTTCGATTACTCCCTGAAATCCGAAAGCGGCAAGTCCTTTCGCCGCCGTTTTAAGTTCTATTTCATATATCGTCTCCTCCGGAAGAAAATTTACATAATTCCCGGAGAATAAAAACAGGGATGCTTCCATAAGCGGCTGTTACCTGATTTCCTGCTCCAAACCGCGGAACACAGGCGTGTCGAAAAAATCGGGCAGGGAAACGCCCAACCCGTCGCACAGTTTCTTAATCGTCACAACCCCTGGATTTTGGCTTTCATTATTTAAGATGCTCTTAATCGTCGACTGTGGTACTGCGGCATGGTAGCTCAACGCATTCGGCGTCATGTTTCTTTCTCTGCACAGCTCTATGATTCTGTCTGCAACTGCCTGTCTTGTGTCCGTATTAAACACCTCCAGTGTTATATCACTAGTTAGAGAATACCTGAGAGAAAAACAATTTGTTAGTGATATAGCACTAGAATCCGTTTTATGTTATAATTAGTGATATAACACTAATTATGCAAAGGAGTGCATTTATATGCCGGACTATCGAAAAATGTATTTTGAACTTGCGGCGAAAGTGGCGGATGCTGTCGAACTGCTTGTAAAGGCGCAGCAAAAAGGGGAGAATGACTATACGGAAGGGAAACCAACAATAGCGGAATTTAAAATCCGCGAAGCTTCGGAAAAAAACGATCTGCATCAATAGAAGAGGGGCGGCGGCTTTCGGCCGTCGTCCCCCGCTGTTTTTGCCAGTATTATTCTTCCGGGTTGCTGACCGTGCCGATAAAGACAGGCAGCTTTGCCTGCGTATCCACAATCGCATAGAGGAACGGGCGGTCGAACACGACCTCCTTCTCGTCCTGCGCAGGAGCCGCGCTTCCCGCAGCCATGGAAATCGAAGTGGCGGCGCCGGCCTTCGCCCCCAGCTCATCCACCTCTATAAAGGTCTTGTGCAGCACATCGCTGATAAACAGCGGCCCGTCCGGGGAACTGCCCATGGAGCGGAAATCGGCCCGGTCGGCGTCAAAGGCGTCCGTCAGCCCCAGCGCTTTCAGCGGGTCGTTCAGACCAATGGAAAATTCATATTTGAATTTTGGCAGGAAGGAGTCCGCCCATTCTTCTCCGGCGGAATCGAGCAAGGCCGCGAACGATTCCCCCGTCATCTGTCCGATATATTCGTCCAGCCCGACGCCTTCCTTCGGCAGAACCGCCATGAGGGCGAAGCGGTCGTCCTTGAAGGGTTTCAGAATCCCGTCGGATTTGCCGTCGTGCAGATAAACTTCCTGGGAATTCATGAACGGTACGGTTACCTTCCCGCCCGGGGCCTGGAATTCCCTGTCTTTGACCTGATAGTCTTTGTAGGCGATCCGCCAGTCCGACTCGAAATAGAGCGCGTTGATCAGATACATCATGGTCGTATCGTCGATTTGGCTCACCATTTTATCGATTTTCCCGCCGGTGTTTTCCTTCACCCAACCGTTGATTTTATTGACGGTCGACTGCTTCCCAAAATCGAGCTGAAACGCGCCCGCGCCGAAATAATCGGCGTTTTTCTGAAGGAAACCCTTTTCCACCTTCAGGTTTTTGTCGCGGTACCAGATGGAATTGGCAATCTGCAGCTTGCCGTCCGTAATGGATTTCAGCTGGTTTGCGAGAAGGTACTCGTTCCGGTTGAGCTCCGTGACGTCCATCCCCCCGCCCAGCAGCTTTTCGAACTGGGTCAGCGTTTCGCCGCCCGCGCCGTTGGCCGTCATGCCGAGCGCAAGGGAGACCGAAACCGGCGACACGAGGGAATTCTGATCCTTTATCAGAGATTTCTGGAACAGGCGCACGGAAAAATCCTGCTGGCTGCGGATAAAATCCTCGCTCACGCTGCCCTGCACATCAATTTGATTCGCCGAAACGCCGTTCATCAGGTTTTCGGAAGCGCTGACCGTACTGAGCGGAAACAACACGCCGCTCAGCAGCAGCCCGCAGACCAGCGCCACCACAAGCGCGGGAACCAGCACCAGCCGCAGCGGCTTTCTTTTCTTTTCCGGCTCTTTTCCCTGCGGAAGATTTTTTAACCGTTCCGCTGTTTTTTGTTGAAAAGTTTCCGACGCCTTGATTTCATTCAGTTCGGAAATATATTTGTCCCTATTCATCGTCAAAACCTCCCGTCAGCGATCTTTTCAGCTGCTTTCTTGCCCGGTGCAGCCAGGAGGAAACCGTATTTTCCTTCTGCTGCAAAGCGGACGCGATTTCAGTCACGCTCATGTCCTCGTAATAATGCAGATAAATCACATTTCTGAACTTCGGCTCAAGCCGCATGACCGCGTCCAGGACCTCCCCGTTCCCGTCACGGGACGGAAGGGTATCCTCCAGAACGGCCCTTTTCCGGAACCACGAGGATTTCAGATAATCCTTGCACAGGTTGATTGTCACCCGGATGATCCACGCCTTTTCATGCTCGGCGCTTGTAAAGTCCGGGCCGAGCGTAAAGAGCCGCAGAAAGACCTCCTGCGCAATATCCTCCGCTTCCGCTCTGCTTTTGACATTCTGGAACGCGATGCGCACGACCATGTCGGAATAGCGGGCAAGGCACGACTGAATCCTGCTGTCCGCGTCGATTACTGTTTTCACCTTTTCGCCTCCTTCAGATACAATACGATTCAAAAAACTCCCGGCTTGCACATTGCCGGGACATCCAAAAAAATTTTTTTCGGCGCTGGCTCAGGCGCTTGAAAGCAAGCCCCGTCCATGCAACATAAATCTATAAAATTGAGTATATTGTCCTTGCAAACAGGCGATGATTGGAATAGAATATAGTCGGATATTGCATAATAATCATTTTCGTCCTCATCAAAAAGATACAGGGGGTAACAAAATGCTGTCTGCAAAAGTAAAAGAATGGATTACTCAGGGAAAACTGGATGAAAACCTGTCCTATCTATATGTCTGCGGTTACGAAAAAGTGGCGGATTATCGGAGAAGGCTGCTGCTTGCGGTCGAAAATTTTGAAAAGCTGTTCGGCGAGGGACGGGATATCCACATTTTCAGCGCGCCCGGCAGGACGGAGGTGGGCGGCAACCACACCGACCATCAAAGGGGCCGCGTGCTTGCCGCGAGCGTAAACCTCGACGTGATCGCGGTGGCTGCCGTCAGCGGCGATGACCGGGTGCGGGTGAAATCCGAAGGTTACCCCATGGATGATTTAAGCGCAAAGGAACCGGAGATCAAGGAAAGCGAGCGCAACAAATCCGTTTCGCTCATCCGCGGAATTTTAAGCCGCTTCTCCCAGCTCGGCTACGCTGTCGGCGGATTCGACGCCTACACCACCTCCAACGTGCTTACCGGCTCCGGGCTTTCTTCCTCGGCGGCCTTCGAGGTGCTGATCGGCACCGTCGTCAACGACCTTTTCTGCGGCGGCAGGGAAAGCGCGCTGAAAATCGCGCAGATCGGCCAGTACGCGGAAAACAGATATTTCGGAAAGCCCTGCGGGCTGATGGACCAGGCGGCCAGCTCGGTCGGCGGGTTCGTCACCATCGATTTCAGGGACGCCGAGGCGCCCAGGGTCGAGCAGGTCCATTTTGACTTCGCGAAATGCGGCTACGCCCTGTGCATCATCGACACCAAGGGCAGCCACTCCGACCTGACGCCGGACTACGCGGCCGTTCCCGCCGAAATGCGGCAGGTGGCGGCGTTTTTCGGCAAAGAGGTGCTGTCCGAGGTGGACGAGGAAACGTTTTATCGGAGCATTCCCGCGCTGCGGGAAAAAACGGGCGACCGGGCCGTGCTGCGCGCCATCCATTTCTTTTCCGACAACGCGAGGGTTTTGAAAGAGGTCGCGGCTTTGAAGGACAACGACTTTGAAACGTTTAAACAGCAGATCATTGAAAGCGGCTATTCTTCCTATATGTACCTGCAGAACGTCTTTTCCCCGGCGCACGTGCAGGAACAGGGCATGTCCCTGACGCTGGCGCTCTGCCAGAAGTTTTTGGCCGGAAAAGGCGGCGCGTACCGCGTGCACGGCGGCGGCTTCGCCGGAACGGTGCAGACGTTTGTCCCGCAGGATTTCCTCGGCGAATTCGTGGAGAAAATGGAAGCGGTGCTTGGGGAAGGCAGCTGCCACACCCTGTCCGTCCGTCCGGTCGGCGGCACGAAGCTGATATAAAAAATTTCAGGAGGGCTTTTTCATGGCTGAGTTAAGATGGCATCCTTTGATCAAGGACTGGATTATGATCGCTTCCAACAGGCAGGGCCGCCCGCAGATGCCCAGGGACTACTGCCCGTTCTGCCCGAGCTTCGGCAATGTGCCGGACTACGACGTAATGAAATACGACAACGATTTTCCCGCCCTTTCGCAGAACCCGCCGGAGCCGGACGACGTTGCGACCGATTTTTTTAAAGTCCGGCCAAGCTACGGCAAATGTGAAGTGATCTTATATTCTCCCAACCATACGGCAACCCTGCCGGAGCTTTCCGATAGCCATATGAAGAAGCTGGTGGATTTGTGGTGCGAGCGCTTCAACGCGCTGCGCGCCGACGAAAAAATCAAGTATGTGTTCCCGTTTGAGAACCGCGGGGAGGTGGTGGGCGTAACCATGCCGCATCCCCACGGCCAGATTTACGGCTACCCGTTCCTGCCAAAAAAGCTGGAACTTGAAACCAACGCGGCAAAAGAGTATTATGAAGAAAGGCACGAGTGTCTGTTCTGCGACATGCTCAAAAACGAGCGGAAAGAGGACCGGCGGATCATTTTCCACAACGAGCATTTTACGGTTTTCCTTCCGTTCTACAGCGAGTATCCCTACGGCGTATACATTATATCGAACCGTCATACGGAATATATGACGAATTTTACCGAAGAAGAAAAAGCATCCCTCGGACTGACCATCCGCGACACCGTCGGGATGCTGGACGCCCTGTTCCATTACCGGTTCCCGTATATGATGTGTATGCACAACGCTCCCGTGAACATGGGCGATTATTCAAAGGACTTCCATTTCCACATTGAGTTCTTCCCGCCGATGAGGAGCGCGGAAAAGCAAAAATTCAATGCCTCCAGCGAAACAGGCGCCTGGGCCTGCTGCAACCCGACCTGCCCCGAGGAGACCGCACAGGAGCTCCGCGAGGCATACAAACGTTATAAGGAGAATCGAAAATGAGAGTATTGGTTACCGGCGGCGCAGGGTACATCGGTTCCCACACCTGCATTGAGCTTTTAAACAGCGGACATGAAATCGTGGTAATGGATAATTACTGCAACTCCTCCCCCGACGTTTTAAAGATCGTGGAAAAGCTTACCGGCAGGACCTTTCCCATCTATGAATGCGACATGCTCAACTACGACGGGTTTGAAAAAATCTTTCAGGAAAACAAAATAGACGCGGTCATCCATTTCGCCGGACTGAAGGCGGTCGGCGAATCGGTCGGCAAGCCGCTGGAATATTACCACAACAATCTGGTGGGCACCATCAACCTGCTCCGCCTGATGAAGCGGTACGGGGTTTATCAGCTGGTGTTCAGCTCCTCCGCCACGGTATACGGCATGAACAACACCGCGCCGTTCAAGGAGGATATGCCGCTTTCCACCACCAACCCCTACGGCACGACCAAGCTGATGATCGAAACCATGCTGAGGGATCTCTGCGCTGCGGATCAGAACTGGAAAATCGCGCTTCTGCGCTACTTCAACCCGATCGGCGCGCACCAGAGCGGCCTGATCGGCGAAAACCCGAACGGAATCCCGAACAACCTGATGCCGTACATCATGAAGGTGGCGGTCGGTCAGCTTCCCTGTCTGAGCGTTTACGGCGACGACTACCCGACGCCGGACGGCACCGGCGTGCGCGACTACATCCACGTCTGCGACCTTGCGGCCGGACATCTGAAGGCGCTGGAGAAGCTGCCGCAGATCGACGGGGCGCAGGCCTACAACCTCGGCACCGGCAAGGGCAGCAGCGTGCTCGATGTGGTCCGCGCGTTTGAAAAGGCAAGCGGCAAAAAGGTCACTTATAAAATTGCCCCGCGCAGGGCGGGAGATATCGCCGAGTGCTACGCAGACGTGTCCAAAGCGAAAAACGAGCTCGGCTGGGAGGCCAAATACGGCCTTGACGAAATGTGCCGCGACAGCTGGAATTTCATCAAAAACAAATAGGCACCGAATTCAACAGCGCCGGGGGAGGAAACCTCTCCGGCGCTGTTTTTTTATGAAACTCCCTCCAATTGCTCCCGCCTCCCTCTGAGAGGGAGGTCCGCGGCGAAGGGACTTCGTTCTGAAGCACAGTGCTTTCCGGATTCCTGTTTCTAATCGTTCACTTTGCCCTCAGGCCGGGCAGGCCCCTACTTTCGCTCTTGTCCGAAAGTAGGCAAAGGACGCGCAGGGGGATTTTTAATTCCCGGCGGGAGGGTTCCATAAAATCCCCCTGCACCCCCAAGGTATCCCCGTAATACCTTTGTGTGACACGGTATTATTGTGGTTTTCATTGACGGGGGAACGGAAAAGCAACCCCTTGGCTCCCTCTTTGAGGGAGCTGGCAAGCGTAGCTTGACTGAGGGAGTCCGCCTATTACCTCCTCTTGCCTCCTGAGAGCATCGCCGTAGGCGCGTGCCGACCGCATGGTCCGCTTCCTGACCGGCAGGTCCTACTCCTTCAGAATACTCAGAATCTCGTCGGCGTTGCTCACCGTTACCGCACGGTAGGGGATACGGATATAATGCTCGTTCTGGATATCCAGCTTCACGGACGGGCTTTCCCCGGTGGCCAGGGCGTAGGACAGGTCGAAGATCGCCTTGGCCTGCCCCTGCGCGTCGTTGAAGACCGTGCCGAACATGCTGCCGTCCTTAATGGCGTTCAGGCCGCTTTCCGTCGCGTCGACCCCCACGATCACGGGGTGCGCCTTCGATTTGCTGTCCCTGACCGTGTCGATCGCGCCGAGCGCCATATCGTCGTTGTTGCAGAAAACGACCTCGATCCGGTCGCCGAATTTCGCGAGCCACTGGCTCATTTTCGCCGACCCCTGCGCGCGCTGCCAGTTGGCGGTGTCGTTCGCCAGCTTCTCCACCTGAATTCCCGCGCCGGTAACGGCCTTGATGGAATATTCCGTTCTCAAAAGCGCGTCCTGATGCCCCTGCTCGCCCTCCAGCATGACATACTGAATCTTCCCGTCGCTGTTTTTATCGATCCCGGCGCGGTCTTTCTGGAAGGCCTCCGCAATAATTTCCCCCTGCAGCCGCCCGGACTGCGCCGCGTCCGCGCCGACGTAATACGCCCGCTCCCACAGGCGGATGTCCTCTTCCACCGGCTCCCTGTTGAAAAAGATCACCGGGATATTGGCGGCCTTTGCCTTGTCCACGATCACCGCGGCCGCGGTCCGGTCAACCATATTGACACAGATCACGTCGTAATTCTGGGAAATAAAGCTGTCCACCTGATCGTTCTGCAGCGCCTGGCTGGACTGTCCGTCCACCATATTGACCACGATCTTCTTGCCCGACTCGGTCTCCTTCTGCTTCGCCACCCGTTCCAGGCAGGTGCAAAGGCTCGCCACAAAGGTGTCGTCCTTGCGGTAAAGGGAAATCCCGATTTTCACCGTTTCCACCTTTCCCCCGCCCCTGCCCGAATCACAGGCGGTCAGAGGAAGCAGCATCGCGGCCGCCAGCGTAAAAGCCAGGATTCTGATAAAGCTTTTCATATTTCTCCCCCATTATCTTACAAACGGAAAAAGCAGCCTTTGGTTGTCGGAATTATACATGTTCCCGTGATTTACGATTGCGAAATTGATGTTGGCCTGACCGGCCGCCTGCCTGTTGTTGATTTTTTCCACCGCCGTACGGATGCTGATGTACCCCAGATTGTACTCGTTTTCCACCCCAAGGGAATTGATGATCTTTTCCTCCAGAAGAGAGACGATCGTATTCGTCCGGCCTATCCCGTAAATCTGCACCTGGGCGCTTCCCGTCTTCAGAAGGTCCTTTTCCGCTTTCGCGGCGGCTTCCAGCGCGGACGCGTCCAGCGCGACCAGCGTATCGGCGCCGCTGGTCCGCAGCATTCCCCTGACCGTATCGTACGCCTCCTGGGAGTCGTTGGGGATTTCCCAGTATTCCATATCGTCTTTGGAGGATTTGAGCGTCTGCAGCACGCCGAGGTAGCGCTGCTGGATATTGCTGCAGTCCATGCTGTTGCGCAGAACCGCGATACGGCCGTGCCCGCCCCCGTTTTTCAGGATCGTCTCCGCCAGGGCGCTGCCCAGCTTCTGATTGTCGCACGAAATGGTGGGCAGATCCTTGATGGTCGTCACCGTGGACTGCATGGCGACCACCGGAATTCCTTTCTGGGCCTTTTCAATCGGCTCCTTCAGATCCGTGGAATTGACGGGGGCGATCACAATGGCGTCCGCGCCGTTTTTGATTTCGCGCTGGAGCAGGGAAATCTGTTCCCCCGCGTTGTTTTCCCCCGACAGGGTGATAAAGCTGACCTCCGCGTTAAAATCCCTTGCCGCCTGATCGATCCCCTGCTTGATGGTGGTGCTGCTCTCCGTGCTTTTGCTGCGCCAGATGACGGATATTTCGTAGGGGTCGCTGTTTTTCTCTTCAAAAAAGCGGTCCCGGTTCAAAATCAGGAAGGAACCCGCAAACGCGAGCAGGATCAGGATAAACACCTTTATTTTATTTTTGGTCATTTGCTCCCGCTCCCTTCGTTTCCTTCGGCTTCCTCCATCGTTTTCAGCGGCAGATGGATTCTGGCGGTGGTTCCCTCGTCCGGTTCGCTGTAAATGGCAAGCCCGTATTCGCTGCCGAAATAGAGCTGAATGCGTTCCTTCACATTTTTCAGCCCGATGCCCGAACCCTTCCCGCGCACCTTTGTGGTTTCCTGCGTCAGCAGCGCGTCCGCCTGCTCCTGCGGCATGCCGAGGCCGTTGTCGATGATATCGATATAGAGATCATTTCCCTCACGGTAAGCTTTAATGCGGATTTCACCGTCGCCGCTCATAAATTCCATGCCGTGATAGATGGCGTTTTCCACCAGCGGCTGGACGATCAGCTTGATGGTGGCGCACTGCAGCGTTTCCGGCTCGGCCGAAATCTCGTAGCTGAATTTGTTTTTATACCGCATTTTCTGTATGGTCAGGTAATTGCGCACGTGCTCCAGCTCGTCCGACACGGTGATGATGTTTTTCCCCTTGGAAAGGCTGATGCGGAAAAGCCTTGCCAGCGCCGTTACCATGGTGACCGCGCCGTCGTACCGCTCGTTTTCAATCATCCAGATGATGGAATCCAGCGTATTGTAGAGGAAGTGGGGATTAATCTGGGACTGCAGCGCGTCCAGCTCGCTCCTTCGCTTGGATTCCTGCTCCGCCACAATGTCGTCCATCAGCCGGCGCATCTGATCGACCATGGAGCGGATCGTCTTGCCCAGATGCTGCACCTCGTAGGAGCCGGAGACGGAGATATCCACCCCGCTCAGATTCCCCCGGTCCAGCTCCTTGACGGAAAGCTCCAGCTCCTTGAGCGGGTTGGCGATGCGGGAGGACAGGAACATGTTGACGAAGATCATCAGAAAGATCGCGAAGAAGATAAAAAAGAGCGTAAAGAGCCGGAACTGCTGATAATCGGAGGTAATGTCCTGGGTGGGGGTGACGGCAATGATTTTCCAGCCCGTATACCCCGCGGTTTTGACCGTGACCAGCCGCTGCTGCCCCTCAAAGGTCTCGTTATGGTTTCCGTCGTCGTACCTGGCGGCGGCGTAGTTGTTTTCATGAATCAGATTGGAATAGATCAGCTGCTGGCGGGGGTGGTAGACGATCTCCCCGTTCCCGTCAATCAGATAGATATAGCCCGACTCGCCCAGATCGACATTTTTGCAGATCTGTTCGATCCCGCTGAAGTTCATGTCGACCAGCAGGACGCCGTGGGTGATCGAACCGGCGCTGGTCAGCTCCACCGAGCGGCTGAGCGAAACGACCCACCGGTACTTGTTGTCCGGGTCCACAAACAGGTTCTGCACATGCGGCGTGGAAAAATGGCAGTTCTCGATCTTGCGCGCGGCGTTTTTGAACCAGTTTTCCCCGCTCACGTTGGCGGATGGCTTCAGCTGCGTCAGCGGCTCGGCGGCAATGACCTCGCCGGAATTGGAAAACACGCCGATGCTGATGAGCAGGTCCCGGTTCGTCTCATAGAGCAGGCTCATATCGTTGCTGATGTTGTCCGTAGCCAGATCGGCATTTTTGATCACGCGGTAATACATGGAGTCGGAAATACGCATCATGTTGCGCAGATAGTTGTCCAGGTTCAGGTTGACCTGGTCGACCATACGCGTGTTGTCGTCCGAAACCATTTTTTCGCTGGAGCTGATAAAACGCATGGAGAGGGAAACGCCGACAATCAGCATTCCCACCACCGAAACAGCGGTAAAAGTGATGGAAATAGTAAACTGCAGGCTTTTTTTCTGCAGAAGCTGGGTTATTTTATCGATAAAGTCCCTTGCTTTTTTCCGCATCGTATCAACTCCGGGCCCGACGCCGTGAAACGGCGCGGCATTTCGCCTAAGCTTCAGTTGCTTCTGTATTTTGATGGCGACACACCAAATTTCTTTTTAAAAACATAGCTGAAATAGTTCGGCTCGGTATAACCCACCTTGCCCGCAATGACATAAGTTTTGTCCCCGGTGGTATTCAGAAGATTGACCGCCTCCTGCAGGCGAACCTCCGTCAGATAAGCGACAAAGCTCATGCCGGTCTCCCGCTTAAAGACCGTCGAAAAGTAAGCGGGGCTGACGTGCAGAAACGAGCAAAGGTTTTCCACGGAAAGGTCGCTGCTCTGATAATGCCCCGCGATATACTGCTTCGCGTTCTGCGCAAGCAGCTTGGTGGAATCCACGCGCTCGCGCTTGATCAGCGTGCTGATTCTGATACAGGAATCCGTGCACCACTGCTTCATCTCAGCCGGCGAATGCAGGGAGGCGATGGTGTTGACGTAATTGAAATCCACGCCGAAAATTTCTTCCGTGCTCAGTTCGTACGCGTGCATGACCTTCAGCAGGGAGGTCATCATCTCCATGACATAGATCTGATACTGGCTGAGCGGAAGCAGCAGCGTTTCAAAGCGCGTGAAAAGCGCGTTGATCCGGTCGGCAATTTCCTGCTCGGAGCCCATCTTGATCGCGTTGGTGATTTCCCGCTCGTCGTGCTCGTCGAACCGGAGCCGGACGGAGGTTTCCGGCTCGACATCCGCAATATAAATGGCCTTTCCGGAACCCATGGCCGCGCTGTAGTCCAGCGCGTTCTGCGCTTCCCGGTAGGAATGGCGGATTTCCGTCAAAGCGGAGCACACCGTGCCCACCCCGGCCATGACCTTCGCGCCGAGCACCCGCTCGGCGGACTTGCACACCTGGTTCATTCCGTTGATCAGGGAATCGATGCCGCTTTCCGGCTTCAGCTCCGCAATAACCGCGACGCAGTCGGAGTAAAGGAAGCCCGTAAAGCCGCAGTAATTCCCCAGAATTTCATCCACGGTGCACTTCAGGGAGATCGGGATCAGCTCCTCCTCCCCGTGGAGGGCCGCGTCGGCCTTCGGCGCGGAGTCCGCCCGGACAAGCGCAACCGCCCACTGGTCTACCGCCGTCAGGTCGATCTGCAGAAGCGGCACCTGCGCGCGCAGCCGCTCCTCGGAAATCCGGCCCTCGATCAGGCCGACCAAAAACTGCTCCCGCATGACGGGGAGGCTGTCCATATAATTTCTGCGCAGCGTTTCCACGTCGCGCTTTTCCGCGAATTCCCGGTCAAGCTGCTGCTTCAGCTTTTTCAGCGTTTCCGTCAGCTCGTTGGAATTGATCGGTTTGAGGACGTATTCCGCCGCATTGATCTTGATCGCCTTCTGCGCGTATTCGAAATCATCGAACCCGGAAAAGATGATCAGCTTTGCCGACGGCAGGACCACCCGCAGGCGTTCCCCCAGCTCAAGCCCGTCCATAAACGGCATTTTAATGTCCGTCATGACGACGTCCGGGTGAAGATGCTCCGCTTTCTCCAAGGCCTCCAGCCCGTTTTCCGCGTCGCCGACAATGGTGTACCCCAGGCGGGCCCAATCTATCTTGCGAATAATGCCTTCTCGTATTTCTTCTTCGTCATCCACAAGAAGAACACGGTAAAGTGCCATAAAATTTTCACTCCAATCGGTACTGCAGCTGTGATAATTGTACCATTTTTTTTCCGGATGTGCAATCGATAACTGAGCGCGAACGGCCCGCGCAGTTCTGCACGGGCCGTTCGCGGGAATAGTATGAGACGTAAAAACGGAGAAATCATTTTTTTCTGTACTTGGAAAGATCGATCGCGACAGCAACGGCAATAATGATGCCCTTGATGATCTGCTGCCACATCGGGCTTACGTTGATGAACTGAAGGCCATACTGAATAACGGTAAAGATCAGAACGCCGGTTACAATCCCGCGGATCTTGCCGACACCGCCGTTGAGCGAAACGCCGCCGACCACACAGGCCGCGATGGCGTCCAGCTCATAGCCGTTGCCGTAGTTATTCGTAGCTCCCGCGGTTCTCGCCGCTTCCAGTACGCCGCCAACGCCGTAAAGGCCGCTGGCAAGAATAAAGATACACATGATGGTGGCAAACACGTTGACGCCCGAAACGATGGCCGCCTCGCGGTTGCCGCCGATGGCATAGACATTTTTGCCGAACACCGTTTTATTGAGTACAAACCAGATAATGACCGTGGTCAAAAGCGCGATCGGAATCAGCACGGAGAACCCGCCGAAAAAGGATTTGAACAGCTTTGTCTGGCCAAGCGCCGCAAAATCCGGACGGATGCCGCCGATCGGCTGGGAATTGTTCGGGGGCAAATCGAAGTACAGGGAACACGCGCCGTAAATGATAACCTGTACGGCCAGGGTCGCGATAAACGGGTGCATGTCGAACCGGGCGACCAGATAGCCGTTTAAAACGCCGAACAGCAGGCACGCCGCCACAGCCGCAACAATGGAAACAATCACCGGGAGCTGCGGAAGATTGGGGTAAAACCGGTTCGCGTAGGTTTCCGTCTGCATCATCGATGTGGAAATAACCGCCGCAAGCCCGACCATACGGCCTGCGGAAAGGTCGGTGCCTGCAATCAGCAGGGTAAAGCAGATGCCCAGGGCGATAATCAGCCTTGTGGACGACTGCGTCATGATATCGAGCAGAACCTTGATCTGCATGAAACGGGGCTCAATAAAGATGATGACGACCACCAGCGCCAGCAGCGCAAGAATAATCGCGTTGTTTGTCAGGAAGGTCTTTGCCGCTTTTCCCGAAAGCACGACCTCTCCCAGGCGCTCTGAGTTCAGCATCTGAAATCCCGCGTAAATACACAGGATGAATCCGATGCCGATCAGGATCAGAGGCATATCGTACATCTTCTTGTTATAGACCGCAAGCTTCAGGACGGCGCCTACAGCGGCCAGCACAAGGCCGACAGCTATGTAAATGACGGCAAATTTTTGCCGGGGAATGACTTTCTCTCCTTGCATCATACGCAACCTCACTTTCAATTTTAACACTACTGGACGAATTTTGTCGCCAGGCGCATAACCTCGATCTGATTGGCTTCGTCACGGTTCAGCATTCCTGAGACTCTGCCTTCGCACATGACCATAACCCTGTCAGACATGCCCAACAGCTCGGGCATTTCGGAAGAAATCATGATGATTGATTTTCCCTGCCGGATCAAATCCAGCATAATCGTATAGATTTCATATTTTGCGCCGACGTCGATCCCGCGGGTCGGTTCGTCCAGAATCAGGATATCCGGATGCGTGAGCAGCCAGCGCGCGATCAGAACCTTTTGCTGATTGCCGCCCGACAGGTTCTGCATCAGGGTTTCCAGCGTGGGGGTCTTGACGTTCAGCTGCTGGTTGGCTTCCTTCGCCGCTTTCTGCCGCCGGCCCTGCTGGAGCACACCGCTTTTCGCGTAGTCCTTCTGGCTGGCGATGACCGTATTGTCCAGAACGGAAAGGATTCCGAACACGCCCGTTGCGCGGCGTTCCTCCGTTAAAAGTGCGATTCCGTGTTTTTTCGCGTCCGCCACGGATTTTACTTTGAATCCCTGGCCGTCCTTTTCCACCGTACCGGATTCAATGGCTCTCAGCCCGAACAGCGCCTCCACCAGCTCGGTGCGCTGCGCGCCGACCAGCCCGCCGATCCCGAGGATCTCGCCCCTGTGCAGCTCAAAGCTGACATGCTGGAACGATTTGGGAAGAGGGGAGCACAGATCGCTGACCTTGAATACGACTTCGGAGCCCGGGGTATGGGTCCTGGGGGGAAAGCGGTTTGTCATATCCCGGCCGACCATCCGGCTGATAATCAGGTCGGTGGTCAGCTCGCTGGCGGGCCAGGTGCCGACACCCTGTCCGTCACGCATAATGGTGACCTCGTCCGCAATTTTCAGGATTTCCTCCATCTTATGCGATATGTAGATGATGGCGCAGCCCTTGGCCTTCAGCTGACGTATAATTTTAAAAAGATGTTCCGTTTCATTATCCGTCAAGGATGATGTCGGTTCATCCATGATAATTATCTTCGAATTGTAGCTGACAGCTTTCGCAATCTCAACCAGCTGCAGGTTGGAAGCGGAAAGGCTGCCGGCGAGTACCTCCGGATTGACGTCCAGGTCAATCTCCTTAAAAAGATCCCTGGTTTTGCGGATCATGGCCCTGCGGTCAACCGCAATTCCTCTCATCGGGAAACGCCCCAGCCAGATGTTTTCCATAACCGGCCTGAAACGAATGGGGTGCAGCTCCTGGTGAATCATGGACACGCCCAGATCGAGCGCCTGCTTTGAGCTTGTAATATTTTCCTTTTTCCCGTCCAAAACGATCTCTCCGTCGTCTTCCTGGTAGATTCCGAAAAGGCATTTCATCAGGGTGGATTTCCCGGCACCGTTTTCGCCCATCAGCGCGTGCACACTGCCCGGCCGCACGTTCAGGCTGACGTTGTCCAGCGCCTTTACACCGGGAAACACTTTGGTAATGTTCTTCATCTCCAACACATATTCGCCCATACACCATTCCTCCTTTTTGCTAAAATCAACGGGGAACGCAAAGCGTCCGCTTCGTCATTCCCCGTTGAACAGTAACCCCTGAAACTACTAATTCAGCCGAGAATTAGTTGAAATTATTTCTGGAAATCTTTGTAGTTCTCAGCCGTTACCTTAACATAAGGAATCCATACATATTTGCCGTCCGTCACTTCGTAGCCGGCTGTATCTTTCGTGATCTCTTTGCCCTGAGCCGCCGCGACTGCGATGTTCACGGTCGCTTTGCCCTGGTTTTCGCCGTCGTTCAGCACGGTGCCAAGCAGCGAGCCGTCCGCCATTGCTTCCAGCGCGGGGGCGGTGGCGTCAACACCGACGACCGGGATGTACTTGGATTTGTCGCCCTTGTTGTAGCCCTGTGCTTTCAAAGCTTCGATTGCGCCGAGAGCCATGTCGTCGTTGTTGGCGAGAACGGCTTCGATCTTGTCAAGGCCCTGGGAGGAAATGAAGGTGTTCATCAGATCGGTCGCTTTTACTTTATCCCACATTGCGGTATCGGCAGCCAGTTTTACCGGCTCGAAGCCCGCGTCTTTAATCGCCTGTACGGAATACTGTGTGCGCAGCGTGGCGTCCTGATGGCCCGGCTCGCCCTGCAGCATCACATACTGGACTTTGCCGTCGCCGTTCTTGTCGGCGTCTTTATTCGCCTTGAAGTAATCGGCGATCAGTTCGCCGGACATTGTGCCGGACTGCTCCGCCTTTGCGCCTACGTACCAAACCTTGTCGTAGCTCTTCATGACGTCCGCTTCCGGCTCACGATTCAGGAACACGATCGGAAGGCTTGCCGCCTTTGCTTTTTCTACCAGCGGGGCGGCCGCGGTGCGGTCAACCGGGTTGACGGCGAGCGCCGTAACGCCCTTGGTGATAAAGGTATCGACCTGCTCGTTCTGGGTCGGCTGTTTGTTCTGGGAATCCACGATGTCGAGCTTCGCACCCAACGAATCTGACTGAGCAGTCATGTTGTTGCGGACGCCCGTCATGAAGGTATCGTCGAATTTGTAAATGCAGACGCCGACGTTCACATCGGACGCATCCGCTTTGCTTTCCGCCGCGCTCTCCGCTGCTTTGCTCTCCGCCGCTTTGCTTTCCGCCGGTGCATTTGCGCAGCCTGCTGCTGCTGAGGCCATCATCAATGTGGCCAGAATCAATGCAACAATTTTCTTCATTGAAAAATCCCCTACTTTCTTTTTGATTGTTCTGTTCGCAAAGTCTTTCTTGTGCTATTGCACAAATTTCAAGACGTTTGCATCGTTCTATTGGATAGTATAACTGCCGTAACCGAAAAAATCCATATGATTTTCTTTTCTCTTCTATTAAATTTCTTCACAGGTTTCGCTAAACCGCAGGCGATTCCCTGAAATATATTGGTTATTTTTTATACAATCCGGAAGGCTCTCCTTTCCGCGGCCCAAGCATACCTCCCGACGAAATTTTTGTTGTGCCGGGCGGAGAAAACAGCTATAATAGGGAGGAAAAAATACGGGTTGGGAAGCGGAAAACATGAACGGACAGATCCTTGAAATTCTGAACGAGATCCCGGGCAAAACCGGATTCTATTATAAAAATCTGACGACCGGCGTGGAATGGGAGGTTCGCTCCGAAGAGCCGATGATCGCCGCGAGCGTCATCAAAATCCCCGTGCTGGCGGAGGTCTTCGCGCGGCTGGAAGCCGGCGCGGCCGACAAAAACGAGCTTTACCGGATTCGGGAGGAAGACAAGCTGCCCTCCTGCGGCGCGCTGAACTACATGCACACCGGCCTGGAAGTGACGCTGGAGGACCTATATACCTTAATGATCATTCTGAGCGACAACACCGCCGCCAACCTGCTGATCAAAAAATTCGGCATGGAAAACATCAACCGGCGCATGCGGGCCCTCGGCCTGAACGTCACCACCGTCAACCGCCTGCTCTTTGACGCACAGGCATCCGCGGCGGGCCGGGAAAACATCATCTGCGCAAAGGAAATCGGCCTTTTGCTCGAGAAGATGTTCCGCGGGGAGCTGATTTCGCCGAAGGCTTCTCAGAAAATGATTTCCCTGTTGACGAACCAGCGCTTAAATGGGAAAATGCCGTTTCATTTCAAGGGAAAAGTCAAAATCGCGCACAAGACCGGCGAGGACGGTGGCATTACCCACGACGTCGGAATCGTGTTCGCGCCCCAGCCCTTTGTGGCGTGCTTCTGCTCGAACGAAACGGACGTTCCGCTCTTTGAAAGGGCGATTCAGGACATCACCAAGCTGCTGTACGACCTGCAGCCGGGATGCTGATTTTTCAGGCCGGAAACGGGTTTTCGGGCGGATTTGATAACAAAGCTGTAATGAATTTCCTCCCGTTGCAGGCGTCATTTTCCCCCTTTCTTACCTTTACAAAAATGCCCTACAGTGATATAATTACCGATGTATGAATTTTCATAATTGAAAAATTGCATTATTCAGAATAAATATGGAATGCCGGAGGAGGCCCTTTCTTGAAAATAAAGGAAATAGAGATCGGCGAGATTTTTATCCCGCTGGCAACTCCCTTCAAAACCGCTCTTCGCACAGTGGAAAACGTGGAGGACATCGTCGTCAGGATCACCGCCGATACCGGGGAAGTCGGCTACGGCGAAGCGCCGCCGACCGCGGTGATTACCGGCGACACGAAGGGCTCCGTCGTCTGCGCCGTCCGCGATTTTATCCGCCCGGCCCTTCTGGGCATGGAAATCGAAAACATGGACGGAATCATGGAGAAGCTGCACTCCTGCATCCAGAAGAACACCAGCGCCAAGGCCTGTGTGGACATGGCGCTTTACGACCTGTACGGAAAGCGCTACAAAGCGCCGCTCTACCGGCTTCTGGGCGGGTACCGCAAAGAGCTGGAGACCGATCTGACCATCAGCGTCAACCCGGTCGGCGAGATGGTGCGGGACAGCGTAGCCGCGGTGAAGCGCGGCTACCGCATTTTAAAGACGAAGGTCGGCAAGGAAGGCGTAAAGGATATTGAGCGCATCGCCACCATCCGCGAAGCGGTGGGCAAAGACGTGAAAATCCGCGTGGACGCGAACCAGGGCTGGACCGCCAAGGAAGCCGTCCGCATCCTGACCGCGATGGAGGACCGCGGGCTGGACATCGAGCTGTGCGAGCAGCCGGTGAAGGCGCACGACCTCAACGGAATGCGCGCCGTGACGCAGGCTGTTTCCACCCCCATTCTGGCGGACGAAAGCGTGTTTTCCGCCGAGGACGCGGTGGAAATCATCCGCACGGGCGCGGCGGACCTGATCAATATCAAGCTGATGAAAACCGGGGGCATTTACGGCGCTCTGAAAATCTGCGCGATCGCGGAGACCTACGGCGTGGAGTGCATGATCGGCTGCATGCTGGAAAGCAAGCTGGCTGTCAGCGCGGCGGCGCACCTTGCCGCGGCGAAGGGCATTATCACCCGCGCCGACCTGGACGGACCGTCCCTGTGCAAGACCGACCCGTTTGAAGGCGGCCCGGATTTTCTGGAAAACCGGATCGTCATGAACGACCTTCCCGGTATTGGGATTCAGTCTGTTCCCGCATTCAAAGAGGACGGTAAATAAGGCACCTGCCGTCCTTTTATCATAAACAGGCAGCCTGCGGCAATTCCATTTCCGTTTGCGGGAGAAACGCAAACCTGTTGCGGAATCAGCCGGAAACGCTGCAGGGTCTATCATTCAGAGAGAAAAGAGGATAAACGATGAAAAAGCTGTTATC
The DNA here is from genome assembly GCF_053840905.1 of Caproiciproducens sp. Lineage (NCBI taxonomy): Bacteria > Bacillati > Bacillota > Clostridia > Eubacteriales > Acutalibacteraceae > Caproiciproducens > Caproiciproducens sp. Next base: position 10,338 of record NZ_JBNLXQ010000010.1, on the reverse strand, counting down.
AATGCTGCTGTGCGCGGCCATGCTGCTCGGCACGCTGGCGGGATGCGGCCAGAAAACCGGGGGCTCGTCCGAAAACTACCGCAAGCTTTATTCCGAAGAATTCACGACCATGAATTACCTGATTTCCGGCAGCCAGACCGAACAGGCGGTCGCGGCCAACTGTGTGGACGGCCTGATCGAGTACGACAAATACGGCGTCGTACAGCCCGGCCTTGCGGAAACATGGGAAACCAGCGATGACCAGCTCACCTGGACCTTCCACCTGCGCAAGGGCGTGAAATGGGTGGACAGCACCGGCAAGGAGGTCGCCGACGTGAAGGCGCAGGACTTCGTGGACGCCGCCCAGTATCTTCTGACGGACGCCTACAAATCGGAAACCGCGAACATGTTCTACAGCGTGGTCAAAAACGCGGAGGACTACTATAATAAGAAAATCACGGACTTTTCACAGGTCGGCGTCAGGGCGGCCGACGACAGCACGCTGGTTTACACGCTGAAAAAGCCGACCCCGTATTTCCTTTCCATGCTTGTTTACGTCTGCTTTTTGCCGGCGAACGGCGATTTTCTGAAGGAAAAGGGCGCCAATTTCGGGATCGACAACACCAGCCTTCTGTACAACGGCGCTTATCTTCTGACCACCTATGAGCCACAGGTCTCCCATGTCTTTACCAAGAACGACAAATACTGGGATAAAGACAAGGTCTACATCGGCACCATTACCGAAACCTATAACAAGGAAAAGAACACCCTCGCGCCGGAGATGTATAAGCGCGGAGAAATCGATCAGGCGTATATTTCCTCCGATATTCTCGACCAGTGGATGAAGGACGACGCCACCAAAGATCTGGTCAGCCCGAGCCGCAGCCAGTGCTACTCCTACTTCTACGCCTTCAACTTCGACCCGAAGTTCGACGCGCAGTACGAGCCGGACAACTGGACCAAGGCCGTCAACAACGAGGATTTCCGCAAATCCGTCTTCTACGGCCTTGACCGCATCAAGGCACTTGCCGTCGCGGAGCCGTACCACCCGGATAAACAGCTTCTGAACACGGTCACCCCGCCCGCGCTGGTCGATCTGGACGGTACGGACTACACCAATATCGGCGACCTGAAAGCGATCACCGCCCGCGATTCCTTCCAGGCGGACGAAGCCAAAAAGTACGCCGAAAAGGCAAAGGCGGAGCTGAAGGCCGCGGGCGCGACCCTGCCGGTCAAGATTCTGATGCCGTACAATCCGACCACCGCCAACTGGGATAAGGAGTGCCAGGTGGTCGAGCAGCAGTTGGAAAACCTGCTCGGCAAGGATTACATCGACATCATCCCGGAGGCCGGCCCGTCGACCGGGTTCCTTTCCGCCACGCGCCGCGCGGGCAAATACGCGCTGATGAAGGTCAACTTCGGCCCCGACTACGCCGACCCGCAGACCTTTACCGACCCGTTCCAGCCGAACGACGCGAACGGCGAGGGCGGCGGAAGCTACAACCGGCCTGAAAAGGCGCAGGGTTACACCGACGCCGACGGCAATAAGACCTACACCAACCTGTATAACGCCGCGATTTCGGAATCCGCCGATCTTGAGAAGCGCTACAACGCGTTCGCCAAGGCGGAAGCCTTCCTCATCAACAACGCGTTCGTCATCCCCTACGGCCTGAACACCGACGGATACCAGGTCACCAGGAGGAACGAATTCGACTACCAGTACGCTCCGTTCGGCGTTTCCATCCTTCGCTACAAGGGACAGCATCTGCTCCAGAAGCCCATGAGCATGGATGAATTCTACGCCGCGGAAAAGAAATGGGACGAAGAGCGCGCGGCCGCGCTTTCCAAAGCAAAGAAATAAGGGATTCCTAAAGGATAAACGGAAGAATAATGGCTCCGCCAAAGCGCGGCGGAGCCATTATTCCTATTTTTGATCGATAGGATATGAGAATGGGCATTCCGGGGAACGGCCATTCTCATATCCTGCCGCAAAGGAGCATCGCCATGTTAAAATACACAGCCAGACGGCTGGCACAGTCCCTGATCACCCTGTTTATCATCATCACCATCGTGTTTTCCCTGATGAGGCTGATGCCGGTCGAGGGCTACTTCCAGAATTTCGACAAGCTGGATAAAAACCAGATTCACACCGCCCTGCAGAGCATGGGGCTTCTCGACCCTCTGCCGGTCCAGCTCAAGAACTTCTACATCCAGCTTTTCCACGGCAGCCTGGGCAATTCGCTGATCTACCGCCCCAACGTGCCGGTCATGGAGATCATTGCGTCGAAAGCGCCGGTTTCCATCTGCATGGGTCTCGCCTCCATGGCGATCGCCCTTTTGCTGGGCCTTCCGCTCGGCGCCGCCATGGCGCGCAGCAAAAGCGGCTTCTGGGAAAAATCCGGCACCGCGTTCATCGTATTCATCACCGCCGTACCCGCCGCCGTTTACTACCTTCTGGTACAGCTCTACTTTACCGATTGGTTCGGCCTGCCGATCCTGTTCAGCGCCGCGAACCCGGTCAGCTGGATCCTTCCGACCGTGTCGCTGTCGCTCGGCAACATCGCCTATTACGCCATGTGGCTCAGGCGGTACATGGTCGACGAGCTGAACAAGGATTACATACGGCTTGCGCGCGCGAAGGGCGTGGACAGCAGGTCCATTATGAAGAACCACGTGTTCCGCAACGCGTTCGTGCCGATGGTGCAGTATCTTCCCACCTCCCTGCTGTACACCGTCGCCGGTTCCATCTATATTGAGTCGCTGTATTCGGTCCCCGGCATGGGCGGCCTTCTGGTCAACGTCATCCAGCGCCAGGACAACAACATGGTGCAGGCGCTGGTGCTGATCTACTCCGCGGTGGGCATTGTGGGCCTGCTGCTCGGCGATATCCTGATGAACCTGATGGACCCGCGCATCAGCTTTGTGAAAAAGGGGGGCGCACGGTAATGGCTCTGCGACATAAAAAATCCGCCGCTGTGGAAACCAGCATCAACCGGTCCCTCAAAGAGATGAGCGACGACGAGCTGTTCACCTTCGCTGGCTTTGACGAGGCCGCCGCGGAGCGCTCCGGTTACTCGGACTACTCCTACTGGCGCTCCACCTTTCAGGTCTTTCTGAAAAACAGGGTCGCTCTGTCCCTGCTGATTTTAATAGGAGCCATCCTCCTGTTCACCTTTCTCCAGCCGATGATCCCCGGCCAGCGCTCCGCGACGGAAATTTTCAACGGCGCAGACGGGCTGCAGCTGAGAAACCTGCAGCCCGGCGGGAAATTCTGGTTCGGCACCAACTCCATCGGGCAGGATCTGTGGAGCCGCGTCTGGAGCGGCACGCGCACTTCGCTGCTGATCGGCTTCGCCGTCGCGCTCAGCGAGGCGGTGCTCGGCATCCTGATGGGCGTGCTCTGGGGCTACGTCCGCAAGCTTGACCGGTTATTCACCGAAATTTACAATGTGCTGGACAATATTCCCCAGACCGTCGTCCTGATCCTGTTCTCCTATATTATGCGGCCCAGCATCCCGACGCTGGTGTTCGCCATGTGCCTGACCGGGTGGCTGGACATGGCACGGTTTATCCGCAACCAGATCCTGATCATCCGCGACCGGGACTACAATCTGGCCTCCCGCTGTTTAGGCACGCCGACGCGCCGCATTATCCTGAAAAACCTGCTGCCGTACCTCGTCTCCGTCATTATGCTGCGCATGGCGCTGGCGATTCCCTCCGCCATCGGCAACGAGGTGTTCCTCACCTATATCGGGCTGGGGCTTCCGGTCAGCATCCCGTCGCTCGGCAACCTCATCAACGAGGGCCGCGTGCTGATGACCTCCCCCGCGCTGCGGTACCAGCTGTTTTTCCCCGCGATCGCGCTTTCCGTGGTCACGATTTCGTTTTATATCATCGGCAACGCGTTTGCGGACGCGTCCGACCCGAAAAACCACGTTTAAGGAGGCTGAAGAATGGAACAGGAAGTCATTCTTTCCGTAAAAGACCTGGAAGTAAAATTCAATCTTCGCGGGCGCATTCTTCACGCAATCCGCGGAATATCGCTCGATCTTTATAAAAGGGAAAGCCTTGCGATCGTCGGGGAATCCGGCTCCGGCAAGTCCGTTCTCGTCAAGACCTTTATGGGCCTTCTGGACGCGAACGGCACGATTACAAACGGGGAAATCCTTTATGACGGCAAGGATCTGAGCAAGCTGAAAACCGAAAAGGAATGGCTCGCGGTGCGCGGCAAAGAGATCGCTATGGTGCTGCAGGACCCGATGACCAGCCTGAACCCGCTCAAGACCATCGGCTACCAGGTCTGCGAGGCGGTCGAGCTGCATCAGGGGCTGAAAGGGGCCGAAGCGAAAGCGGCGGCGGTTTCCATTCTGGAGGACGTCGGCATTTCCGACGCCCAAAATCGGATGCACCAGTATCCCCATGAATTTTCCGGCGGCATGCGCCAGCGCGTGGTCATCGCCATCGCCGTCGCGTGCAAGCCGAAAATCCTGATCTGCGACGAGCCGACCACCGCGCTGGACGTGACCATTCAGGCGCAGATTCTGAAGCTGCTCAAGGATTTAAAGGATAAATATGATCTGACGACGATCTATATCACCCATGACCTGGGCGTGGTCGCCAACGTGGCCGACCGCATCGCGGTCATGTACGCGGGCGACATCGTGGAAATCGGAAAATGCGAGGAAGTGTTCTACAATCCCCGCCACCCGTACACCTGGGCGCTGCTCTCGTCCCTGCCGCAGCTCGGCGTCAAGGGCGAAAACCTGTACTCCATCAAGGGCGCCCCGCCGAACCTGTTCACGCACATCGAGGGCGACGCGTTCGCGCCGCGCAACCCGCGCGCGCTGAAAATCGACTTTGTCAAGCGTCCGCCGTATTTTGACGTAAGCCCCACCCACAAGGCGCGCACCTGGCTGCTGGACCCGCGGGCGCCCAGGGTGGACCCGCCGGAAATCGTCCGGAATCTGCACCGGGAGGTGACCGGCCATGCCTGAGAAAAAAACGCCGCTGCTGGAAGTAAAGGACCTGACCGTCACTTTCGGCACCAGAAAACAGAAATTTACCGCCGTGGACGGCGTGAGCTTTTCGATTCAGGAAGGAGAAACCTTCGGGCTGGTCGGGGAATCCGGTTCCGGAAAAACGACCATCGGCCGCTCGATCATCCGGATCAACCCCACCTCCGGCGGGGAAATCCTGTATAAAGGCAAAAAAATAAACGGCCCGATTTCACGGGAGCTCGACCGCGAGCTGACGCGCCGCATCCAGATGATTTTTCAGGACCCGATGGCGAGCCTGAACGAGCGCGCCAAGGTGGACTATATCGTCTCGGAGGGCCTTTACAACTGCGGAAGGCACCTGAGCGAAAAGGAGCGGCGGGAAGAGGTCGACCGCGCGCTGGCCGACGTGGGACTTTTGCCCGAATTCGCCAGCCGGTTCCCGCACGAATTTTCCGGCGGCCAGCGGCAGCGCATCGGCATTGCGCGCGCGCTGATCATGCAGCCGGATTTCATCATTGCCGACGAACCCATCAGCGCGCTGGACGTTTCCATCCGCGCGCAGGTGCTGAACCTGCTTGCCGAGCTGCAGAAAAAGCGCGGGCTGACCTATCTGTTTATCGCGCACGACCTTTCCGTCGTCCGCTTTATTTCCGACCGCGTCGCGGTCATCCGCAAGGGCGTGCTGGTGGAGCTGGCCGAAACGGAGCAGCTGTTCGCCCGCCCGCTGCACCCCTACACCCGCGCGCTGCTTTCCGCGATTCCGCTGCCCGACCCGTCCGCGGAAAAGAACAAGCAGCTTCTGGTGTACGACCCCGAAATGCACGATTACTCGGTCGACAAACCGATCTGGTGCGAAATTGAGCCCGGCCATTTTGTACTGGCGAACGAGCCGGAGCTGCAAGAGTACCGGAAACTATTGGAGGGATAACATGTTTACGCCGAAACCACTGTTCCCGGGCGCGCGTGTCGCGCTGATCGCCCCGGCCGGCCCGGTTCCCCCGGAGCGCTTCGGCCCGGCGGTCCGGGCGGTGGAAGAGCTTTCCTTAAAGCCCGTCATCTTTGAAAGCTGCCGCAGGGCGCACGGCTACCTCGCCGGGGACGACCTGCTTCGCGCCAACGACGTCAACGCGGCGTTCGCGGACGGGGAAATCGACGGCATCCTCTGCATCCGCGGCGGCTACGGCGCACAGCGCCTGATGAACCGGATCGACTGGAACAGCATCCGCAGGCATCCCAAATTCTTCTGCGGCTACAGCGACGTCACTTCGCTTCATATCGTTTTGAACCAGCAGTGCCGCATGGTCACCTACCACACCCCCATGCCCGCCACGGAATGGTACCGGGGCATGGACGAATACACGGCGGACAGCCTGAAAAAGGTGCTGTTCGGCGGAAAAACCGGCGAGCTGCGCAATCCGGACAATATGCCGGTCCAAACGCTGGTCGGCGGCTGCGCAAGGGGAATCCTGACCGGCGGCAACCTGTCGCTTGTGTCGTCGTCGCTCGGGACCTGCTATGAAATCAACACCAAAGATAAAATCCTGTTCCTTGAGGACGTGGACGAAGAGCCGTACCGGATAGACGGGATGCTGAACCACCTGAAAATGGCCGGGAAATTCCGCGACTGCGCCGGGATCCTTCTCGGCTCCTTTACCGGCTGCGCGGCGGAGGAACCGCAGAAATCGCTGACGCTGCGGCAGGTTTTTGAAGAACTGCTCGTGCCGGAGCACAAGCCCGCCCTGATGGATCTGGCCTGCGGGCACAGCCTTCCCAGCATGAGCCTGCCGCTGGGAAAGGAAATCGAAATGAATTCCATCTCCGGAAAAATCACGGTATTGGAGGGATGATATGAAACGGGATGAACTGCGTGATTATGCGGAAAACGAAATTCAGGACATCAACGCGAAGGTTTCGCTTCTGGTATACGATTTCGATCAGGACGAAACGCTGCTCTCCTTTCATGAGAAAGACCGGGTGGTCTCGGCCAGCACCATCAAAACGCCCATCCTCCTGACGGCGCTGGACATGGTACAGGGCGAAAAACTGTCCGTCGGGCAGATGCTCCGCCTGCCCGGGGAAGAGATTCTGAACGACACCGAAGTGTTCGACCGGGGCGTGCGGGAATACCCGCTGGAAGAGCTTCTCACCTGGATGATCATCAACAGCGACAACACCGCCACCAACGTGCTGATCGAATTCCTGGGCATGGACGCCGTAAACGCCTACTGCCGGAAGCTGGGGCTGAAAGCCACCGTTCTCGAGCGGAAAATGCTCGACTGGGAGGCAATCAGACAGGGCCGCAACAATTACACCAGCGCTCAGGACCAGCTGACCGTGTTTCAGAGCCTGCGCCGCGCTTCGATCCTGACGCCGGAGCTTTGCCGCCGCGCGCTGGGGATTCTGAAACGCCAGCGCGATTTCAGCATGGCGCTGCGGTACATTTCCGACCGGGACTTCTCCGCCGCGCACAAAACCGGCGGGCTGAATTATCTGAATCACGACACAGGCATCTTTTCCCTGCCCGGCCACGAATATTATTTCGGATGCTTTGTCACCGACTCCACGGACGATACGGATGACAACCCGCTGTCCAAAAAGCTGATCGGCAGGCTTTCCCGCAAAGTCTACGACTATTATAAAGAGGGATGACATGGAATACGCACTGATAAAAGAGGCGATTGCGCCGCTCATGGAGCTGCCGGACCGCAGCAGCGAGCTGACCGACGAGGCTCTCTGCGGCATGACGGTGGAAATTTTAGAACGGCGGGACGGATGGGCGCGCGTGCGCACGCACTACCGCTACGAGGGCTGGGCGATTGACGCGTCGCTTTGCTTTGGGGAAGGCTTTGTCCGGGACTGGGGCACCGCCCCTAAAAAAACGGTGCTACAGGCTTACGCCGACGTGCTCGACGAGCCGAAGGTGCAGGGGCATCCGGTGGGCTCAGTGACCCGCGGCGGCCTGCTGAGCCCCGTGGGACAGCCGGAGGACGGCTGGCAGCGCGTCCTCTTCTGCGACGGGCGGGAGGGCTTTACCTGGGGCGCGTTCCTTGGGGAACATCTCACGTCATGGGACAAGAAAGATGAGCCCGCTCTGCGGAAGGCGCTGGTAAACACCGCGCTCGGCTATTTCGGCACACAGTACCGCTGGGGCGGGAAAACGCCGCTCGGCATCGACTGCAGCGGCCTGTGTTCCATGGTGTATCTGATGAACGGGGTGCTGATCTGCCGTGACGCGCACATTCTGCCGGAATTCGCAATGCATAAAATCCCCTTCCATGAGATCAAAGAAGGCGACCTGCTGTTTTTCCCCGGGCACGTTGCCATGTACCTCGGCGACAGCCGGTACATCCACGCGACCGCGGGCAACAACTGCCACGGGGTCGTCGTCAACAGCCTTGACCCCAAGGCCCCGGATTACCGGGCCGACCTGCCCGGAAAGCTGCTCTGCGCGGGCAGCATCTTCTGAAAAAATAGCCGCCCCGCTGTGTTGTGCAGCGGGGCGGTTTTCCGTATCGCAGAAGAAACGTCCTGTTCGTGAATAAAGGCCCTGTAGCATTCATATAGAATGTACAAGGCCTTTTGTGTTTTTCCTCAATCCTTACGCGGAACCGGGTTTGCCGAATACAGCAGCTTCAGCATCTCCGGGTCGGCAACGCCGGTGACCACGAGCCCGTTCAGCAGCTGGAAATCCTTCACGCTCTGTTCGGTGCCCTCCGCGAATTCGCCGGTCGGGGTCACAAACATATAGCCGAGCTCTTTCAGCCGGTTCTGCATCTTCAGGACCTCGTCGTTCTTATCGCCTTTTTTCAGCGTAAGATTGGTATTTCCCGCCGCCGTGGAAGAAGCGGAGGAAGAGGAACTGCTCTGATTGCCCTTAGAAGGCTGTGACGTCGTGCCGGAGGAAGACGGGCTGGACGAAACGGACGGCGCGTTGGAAGCCTCCGTACCTTCGAGAAGCTCCGGATAAACGGTTCCGGCCATGAAGCTGACCGCCTCGATCATCCCCCTGCCCTGCAGGAGCATCCGGTTCGGGTCCATCTCGTAAACCCGGCCCTCCCTGACCGCGCCGAGCTTTTTGTACTCCTCGGACGCCGCCAGCTTTGCCTTTAAGCCGGTCGGGCAGAATATGTATTTCGGATCCGCCAGCAGCAGGGCGCCGGCGGAAAGCTGATTTCCCGTACCGTCGGAAGCGGCGTTGACCAGCCCCGCGGATTCAATCAGCTTGCCCTCCAGAGTGTCGCCGGTAACGGCCCCGCCCTGTGTATCGTAAAGATACGCGACGGTGGTCGGCGTGTCGCTGGAGGGGATAATGCGGCTGATATCGTCAATGGTAAGGAAAATCCCCTGAGAAACTTTCCTGCCCTTTTCATAACCGGTTTTCGCGCCCTTCATGGCCGCGCCGACCTGGGAATAAAGCCTGTCCAGATCCTCCCTGCCGATCGCTTTCGCGACGGTGAGCACCGCGATTCCTTCTTTGTTCAGCGCGGACAGCTGTTCGTCGGTGGGCTTGGCGTCGGTAAATACCATCTGCGCCCCGAGGTCCTTGATTTTCTGCGCGTCGTCCAAAGTCACGTCCGGCAAAACGGAAAGGTCGCTCTGGGTACACTGCGCGCTCTTCGCCTTCAGCTGGGCTTCGTACCCGATCGCGAGAATCACGTCGGCAATGTTCGGAGAAAGCACCGCGACCCCCGCCGGTTCCTCACTGATGGTGACGTTCCCGATGGTTACCGGGAAATCCTTGGTCCCGGCGCCGGAAGAGATATCGTTTTTCGGCCCGCAGGCCGAAAGGACCCCCGCGGCAATGGCGATACACAGAAATACCGCCGTTATTTTTTTCAGCATGGTATGCTCCTTTCCGTCTCTTATGAAATCTTCTGTCCGCGCCTGATACGCGCTTCCGCGTCGTCGATATACTGCCTGGCGCAGCGCGGGGAACGCCCGCCGCGCGCGGTGGCCCAGCGCTCCGCCCCTTTTTCCAGCTCGCTCATGTGCGCTTCCAGCCGCCGCTGTCTTGCCAGCAGCCGGATAATCTCCAGATAGCGCTCCCTGTCCGGCAGGGTAAAGCTGATGGAAAGTCCGAAGCGGTCCGCCAGCGAAAGGCTTTCCTGCATAGTGTCGCCGCGGTGGACTTCGTCGCCCTCCCGGTCGGAAAAGGTCTCCCGCACCAGATGGCGGCGGTTGGAGGTGGCGTAGATCAGCGTGTTTTCCGGCCTTGCCGCCAGACCGCCCTCCAGCACCGCCTTCAGCGCGGCATAAGTATCGTTCTGCTTCGAAAAAGAGAGATCGTCGATAAAAATAATGAATTTCATCGGGATCGCGGCGATCTGATCGACCAGAAGCGGAAAATCCATCAGGGATTCCT
>NZ_JBNLXQ010000009.1:0-151675 GCF_053840905.1 Caproiciproducens sp. | reverse complement strand
AACAAAACGCTGCAGAAAATCGTGGAATCCTTCCGTGTGGACGACCGGACCAAAGCGGTCATCCGGGGAATGAAACGCAGGGGGAAGTAAATGGAATATCAGCTGATCCGTTCCCGGCGCAAAACCGTTGCCATCTGTGTGGACCGGGACGGCAACGTGACTGTCCGCGCTCCGCTCAGGGCCGCCCAGGCTACCATCGACCGATTTGTCCGTGAAAAGCGGGAATGGATCGAGGAAAAGTCCTCTCAGATGGCGGCGAACGCCGCTGCCCGGCAGGAATTCCGCGTTTCTCCGGGTTCGACGCTGCCGCTGATGGGGAAGGAATACCCGGTACTGCCCGGGGAACGCGTCGCTTTTGACGGGACAGGTTTCCTCCTGCCGCAGGAAGCGTTTGAAACATTGAAACCGAAGCTTGTCCGCCTGTATCAGTCGATCGCGCTGGACGTCCTTTCACGCAGGACGGAGGATTATGCCGGGCGCACCGGCTTTCGGCCCTCGGGCGTGCGGATCGGCTCGGCGCGTACCTGCTGGGGTTCCTGCTCCGGAAAAAACCGCCTGAGTTATTCGTGGAAGCTGATTCTCGTCCCGCCGGAGCAGATCGACTATGTGATCGTCCACGAGCTTGCGCATACTGTCGAGCATAACCATTCCCCGCGCTTCTGGGCGCTGGTCGGGCAGGTCCTGCCGGACTATCCGGAGCGGCGCAGACAGCTGAAGGCTTCCGCGCAGAAGCTGCAGAAGCAGGGATGGGATTGATTGCGGTCCCAATAGGTATAAACCGATTTGCAGGGGGAACATTGAACATCAAAAGAAAGGGAGATTATTGATGGTAAAAGAGGAAATATTGCGCAAATATGCGCGTCTGGCAGTTTGCATGGGGGTCCATGTGCAGCCGGGGCAGATGCTTGTTCTGACGTCGTCCGTGGAGTGCGCGTATTTTACCCGCCTGTGCGTGGAGGAAGCGTACCGGGCGGGCGCCGGGGAAGTGCTTGTCCTTTGGACCGACGAAGCGGTCACGAAGCTTGCCTATCAGCAGGAAAGCACGGAAACGCTGGCCCGGATAGCCCCGTGGAAGATTGAGCAGAAGAGAAACTGTATCGACCAAAAATGTTGTTTCCTGTATGTCGAGTCCGCCACCCCCGGACTTCTGGCGGAAATTGACGGAAAGAAGCTCCAAATCGCCCGTATGGCGAAAGAAACCGCGTTTGAGCCGTTTGAATACTATACGATGGCGAACTACGGCCAGTGGTCCATCGTCGCGATTCCGACCGTCCCGTGGGCGAAAAAGGTCTTTCCGGACCTCAGTGACGAAAAAGCCCTTGCCGCGCTGTGGGACGCGGTTCTCACAAGCGTCCGGATTACGGAGGACAACGACCCGGTCGCCGAGTGGGAACGGCACAATGAGGAGCTTAGTCATCACTGCGAGTTAATGAACGGATTCCGCTTCAAGTCCCTTCATTTTAAAAACGGATTGGGAACGGACCTGACGGTCGGACTCATTCGGGACCACATCTGGGCGGGCGGCTGCGACAAGGCGAAAAACGGCGCGGTTTTCAATCCGAATATGCCGACCGAGGAAGTCTTTACCATGCCGGATAAATACAGAGTGGACGGCCGCGTATACGCCACAAAGCCGCTGAGCTACCAGGGCAAGCTGATCGAGAATTTCCATCTGGATTTTCAGGACGGAAAAGTCGTTGGTTTTCAGGCGGAAAAGGAAGAGGATACCCTGAAAAATCTGATCGGCTTCGACGAGGGCAGCTGTTACCTCGGCGAAGTGGCGCTGATTCCGTACGACTCTCCCATTTCACGGCTGGGGATTCTGTTTTTGAACACGCTCTTTGACGAAAACGCCTCCTGCCATCTGGCGCTCGGCGCTTCCTACCCGGACAATCTGAAAAACGGCGCGGAATTCAAGCGGGAAGAGTTGGAAAAGCTCGGTTCCAACTATTCCAAAATCCACTGCGATTTTATGTTCGGAAGCGCGGATATGGAAATTACCGGCACCACATGGGACGGAAAACAGATCGGCGTATTCCGGAACGGAAACTTCATCATATAATCATGATTATAAAAAGCGGTCGTTTTTTGCGGCCGCTTTTTTGCTCCTTGAAGCAAAAAAGCGAGAGAAGGAATGCGGGAATCGGTTTTTGAAAAACATTTCACAATTAGCCTCCGGTCTCCTTGACAAATCCCATTGTACAGACTAAAATAGTGTATGTTAGCAGTGGCTAACATACACTGCTTGAGGAGCATCGCAAGCAAGTCAGAAATCAGAAGACGGAGGCTCTTATGACCTTAAATGAACTGCAAATCGGCCGTAAATCAAAGATTATTGAAGTCAAGGGCGAGGGCGCGCTGCGGCGCAGGCTGCTGGATATGGGGCTGACCCCCCATACGGAGGTGATGGTGAGAAAGGTTGCTCCGATGGGCGACCCGATTGAAATTCATCTTCGAGGCTACGAACTGACCATTCGGATTGAGGATGCAAAAAAGATTGAAGTGGAAGGGACGTTAAGCCGATGATTTTTGCGTTAGCCGGGAACCAGAACAGCGGAAAAACAACGCTGTTCAACCAACTCACCGGTTCCAACCAGCATGTGGGAAATTTTCCGGGGGTTACGGTTGAGAGAAAGGACGGGGTGATCCGCGGGCACCGCGACGTAACGGTGGTGGACCTTCCGGGCATCTATTCTCTTTCCCCTTATACCAGTGAGGAAATCGTCACCCGCGACTTTATACTGAACAACCATCCGGACGGGATTATCAATATCGTGGACGCGACAAATATCGAGCGCAATCTTTACCTGAGCATGCAGCTGATCGAGCTGGATCTTCCCATGGTAATCGCTTTGAATATGATGGACGAGGTCCGCGCCAACGGCGGGACCATTATTATAGAGAAACTTCAGAAAGAACTCGGCGTGCCGGTCGTTCCCATTTCCGCCAGCAAGAACGAAGGGATCGACGAGCTGATCGAAACGGCAATCAGCACCGCCGCGGCGAAACAGAAACCGAAGCGCCAGGACTTTTGCGCCGGCGCGGTACACAGGGCCATTCACTCCGTAGCCCATCTGGTGGAGGATCACGCCGAACGGATCGGCGTACCGCCGCGCTTCGCGGCGACGAAGCTGGTCGAGGGCGACGATCCCATGATGAACGCGCTGGGCCTTTCGGACAACGAAAAGGATATGGTGGGCCACAGCGTAACGGAAATGGAGCGGGAGCTCGGCACCGACCGGGAAGCCGCCCTGGCGGATATGCGCTACACGTTTATCGAAGGGCTGTGCAAGGATTCCGTTGTAAAATTAGGGGAATCCAAAGAACACCGGCGCAGCGTGGCGATCGACGAAATCATGACGCATAAATATTTCGCTTTGCCGATTTTCCTTGCCATTATGATGCTGGTGTTTTATCTGACCTTTGGGGTGATCGGCAGCGCGCTGAGCGACCTTCTCTCCCTTGGCATCGACTTCGTTACCGAAGCCGCCAGCGCGGGCCTGACCGCGTACGGCATCAACCCGGTCGTACATTCGCTCCTGATCGACGGCGTATTCGCCGGAGTCGGCAGCGTGCTTTCGTTTTTACCCATCATTGTGGTGCTGTTCTTTTTCCTCTCCATTCTGGAGGACAGCGGGTATATGGCGCGGGTCGCCTTTGTCATGGATAAGCTGCTCCGCAAGATCGGGCTTTCCGGCCGCAGCTTTGTGCCGATGCTGATCGGGTTCGGCTGCTCCGTTCCCGCCATCATGGCGACCCGTACTCTTTCCAGTGAACGCGACCGCAAAATGACCATCCTCCTGACGCCTTTTATGAGCTGCAGCGCCAAGCTGCCGATTTACGCGATGTTTACCGTCGCGTTCTTCCCGAAGCACCGTGCGCTGGTGATGATCGCCCTTTATGTTACCGGTATCCTCGTCGGCATTATCAGCGGGCTGATCCTGAAAAGCACGCTTTTCCACGGAAAACCGGTACCGTTTGTCATGGAACTGCCGAACTATCGCCTTCCCAGCGCGAAAAGCGTCGCGCTGCTGATGTGGGATAAAGCAAAAGATTTTTTAACGCGCGCATTTACCGTTATCTTTGTGGCAACGATTATCATATGGTTCCTTCAGACCTTTGACACGCGCTTGAATGTGGTGGCCACAAGCGCCGACAGCATGCTCGCCGGCGTCGGCAAGGTGATCGCGCCGCTGTTTGCCCCGCTCGGCTTTACCGACTGGCGTGTTTCCACCGCCCTGATTACCGGCTTTACCGCCAAGGAAGCGGTCGTCAGCACGCTTGCGGTTCTGACCGGAACCAGTGTTTCTAATCTGCCCGCGGCGCTGTCCCAGCTTTTCACCCCGCTGACCGCGTGGTCGTACCTGACCTTCACGCTGCTTTATACGCCCTGTGTCGCGGCGATCAGCGCCGTCCGGCGGGAAATGAACAGCACGAAAAACGCGGTGGCCATGGTGCTTTACCAGACGGGCGTCGCCTGGATCGTGGCGTTTATTGTCTATCATGTCGGTCTTTTGTTTTGCCGCTGACGGCGGAAAGGAGCGTTATGCAGCTGATTGATTATGCAATTCTGGCGGTGATCGCCGTATTGCTTGTGTTTGCGGTCCGGTATTCCTACCGGCACAGAAACGAATGCTGCGGCGACTGCAGCCGGTGCGCATCCTGTCATTCCTGTACCAGAAAAGATAAAAAATAGGAATTGATCTCTCCTTTGCCCTCCCGGCAAAAGAGAGATCTTTTCTTGCTCAGACACTATCCAAACACTTTGCGCTGTGATAGAATAGAAACGCTGCAATCAGGCAGGAAAATCGATTTGGGGAGATCATACGATATGGAACAGACAAGGCGCCATTACGGATTATTCACTACGGTAACCATGATTATCGGTATTTGTATCGGCTCCGGAATTTTCTTTAAGAGCGACAATATTCTGGCGGCTACCGGGGGAAGCGTCCCGCTTGGCGTGTTTGTTTTCGTGCTGGGTGCGACCAGCATCGTTTTCGGCGGGCTCTGCATCAGCGAGCTGGCCTCCCGCACCGACCGCCCCGGCGGGATCATCACGTATGTGGAGGAATTCGCGAGCGAAAAACTCGCCTGCGGGATGGGCTGGTTCCAGATTTTTGTGTATTTTCCCACCATTGCCGCGGTGGTTTCGTGGGTGGTCGGCATTTACATCTGCCTTTTGTTCGGATGGGAAGGCACACTGGAAAATCAAATGCTGATCGGCTTTCTCTTTTATACGCTGAACTTTGTGATGAATTCCCTGTCCGCCAGACTGGGCGGCGGGTTCCAGAATTTCTCCACCGTCAGCAAGATGCTTCCTCTGGCTGTCATTGCGGTATGCGGCCTGTTTTTTGGCAATCCCGCCAAAGGGTTTCAAAGCGTTTCCCCCGGTACTCTGGGGGGAGCGGCATGGCTTTCCGCCATTGGGCCGATTGCCTATTCCTTTGACGGCTGGTCCATTTCCACCTCCATTGCGCCGGAGATCCGCGATTCCAAAAAGAACCTGCCCCGTGCGCTGGTGATTGCACCGGTCATTGTCCTTTTTACCTATGTCGCGTATTTTGTCGGCGTTTCCAGCCTGCTGGACCCCCGGGAAATCGTTGCGCTGCAGGACGCCCATGTCTATACGGTCGCAAAAAATCTGTTCGGCGGTTTCGGCGCGCAGCTGATCCTGATTTTCGTCATTATTGCGGTGATGGGTACGGCGAACGGCATTATTCTGGGTTATATCCGCCTTCCGTACTCCATGGCCCTGCGCGGAAAGGGGATGTTCCCGCTCTCCGAAAAGCTTTCAAAGCGGGACGGGAAATATGGAATGCCGGTGAATTCCGCGGCCTTCTGCTATGCTATCACCACATTCTGGGCGGCAATCCATTTTATCACCGTCAAATTCGGGCTGCTTCCCAATTCGGATGTTTCCGAAATCGCTATCGTTATGAGCTATATTTTCTATATTATTCTGTACTACAAGGTGTTTGCGCTTTACCGCGCGGGAGAAATCAAAAGCGCTTTCCGCGGGGTTGCCGTTCCCATTCTGGCGACGCTCGGCTCCCTCTTCATTCTTTCGGGCGGCCTGCAAAGCAAGCTTTTCTTCCTGTACGCGGCGTTCTGCATTCTGGTAGTGCTGGCTGCTCTGGCCTATTACAAAAAGCAGCACGCGAACCGAGCGCCCCTTTGAAAGGATTCCTTTCGGAATATCTTGTGTCAAAATGGTTCGTCATCTGCTGTAAAGCGTAAAACCAGACGATAAAAGTGCGCGTCGGACGGGTTGTCAGCCCGTGCCAGCGCGCATTTTTTATTGTTAAATGCCCCGGGGTATGCCCGGGGAGTTCAGGAGACAACAAGTGCGTTCCATACAGTGGGACAGCCTTAAATCAGCCCCAGAAGCCTTACGGTGCCGGCGAAGAGGAAACAGATCACCATGCCCGCGGCGGTGGGGACCGCGAATGAGACAGCCGTCCATTTCCAGCTCTGCGTTTCCTTCCGGATGGTCAGGCAGGTTGTGGAGCACGGCCAGTGCATCAAGGAAAAGAGCATGGTGCATACGGCGGTCAGCCAGGTCCAACCGTTGCTGAGCAGGAGATTTTTCAGTTCTTCCAGACTTCCCAGTTCCAGAATGCTCCCTGTGGACATGTACGCCATGATGATGATCGGCACCACGATCTCATTGGCGGGAAATCCCAGAATGAACGCGAGCAGAATCACCCCGTCCAGCCCCAGGAGATTTGCGAACGGGTCGAGGAAATTCGAGCAGTGGAGCAGCAGGCTGGCTCCGCCGGCATGGATATTGGCCAGCAGCCAGATAACCAGCCCGGCGGGGGCGGCCACAGCCACCGCTCTGCCCAGAACGAACAGGGTTCGGTCACAGATGGAGCGGACGATCACTTTCCCTATCTGCGGCCTGCGGTAGGGGGGAAGCTCCAGTGTAAAGGAGGAGGGGATTCCTTTCAGGATGGTGACGGAGAGAAGCTTTGAGACGATAAAAGTCATTAAGATTCCCAGAATGATCATACCGGTCAGCAGGCAGGTGGAGAAGAAGGACTGGAACGGCGCGGAAACCGTTCCGACAAAGAACATGGAGATAATCGCGACCAGGGTGGGAAACCGCCCGTTGCAGGGAACAAAGCAGTTGGTAATGGTGGCGATCAGCCTTTCCCGCGGCGAATCGATGATCCGGCATCCCGACACGCCGCACGCGTTGCAGCCGAACCCCATACACATGGTCAGCGCCTGTTTCCCGCAGGTGTGGGCTTTTTTGAAATATTTATCCAGATTGAAGGCGATCCGGGGCAGGTACCCCAAATCCTCCAGCAGGGTAAACAGGGGAAAGAAAATCGCCATGGGCGGCAGCATCACCGATACGACCCACGCAAGCACGCGGTAAACGCCCATGACCAGCATGCCGGAAACCCACGAGGGCGCGCCGATCCGGGTGAAAAACGCGAGCAAAACGTCCTGAAAACGGAACAGGGCGCCTGAAAGCAGCGCGGAAGGGTAGTTCGCGCCGGTAATGGTAATGTAAAAAATCAGCATCAGAAGCAAAATCATAATGGGAAAGCCGCTCCATTTGCTTGTCAGTATCCGGTCGATTTTTCGGTCCCTTGCGTTGTAGCTGTCGGATTCAAACTTCACCGCGTCGGCGCAGATTCCCTCTGCGGTGATGATCAGACAGGAAACGATCTGATCGCACAGCGCTTCGCCGCTGATTCCGTTTTCCTTCAGACACTGTCTGGCCTGCGCGATTTTTGAGGCGACGGATTCCTCCAGCGCGGGATTGAACCCAAGATAGTCGCTCATGCTTTCGAGAAGGCTTTCGTCGTCGTCGATCAGCTTCAGCGCCGCCCAGCGGGAATTCAGCTTTTCGCCGAGGCATGCCTTCACGGCGGGCTCCACAATGGAGATGGCTTCTTCGATCGGCGCGGTGTATTTTAATTGAATCGGTCTGATGAAATTTTCTGTTTTCAGGCCGCCGACCGTTTCCATCAGCTTCCCGAGCTTTTTTCCGCTCCGGGCCGTAACGCCGACGACCGGAACGCCCAGGTCCTTCTGCAGGCTGCCGAAATCAATCTGGATGTGTTTCTTTTTTGCTTCGTCCATCAGGTTTACACAGACCACTGCGTGGTTGGTGATTTCGATGGTCTGCAGCACCAGGTTCATGTTCCTTTCCAGACAGGTCGCGTCACAGACGACGATGACCGCGTCCGGATTTCCAAAGCAGATAAAATCCCGCGCTACCTCCTCTTCGGCGGAATGCGCCATCAGGGAATATGTACCGGGAATATCGACCATGATATAGTTGATTCCGTCGTAAGAGCATTTTCCCTGCGCGTTCGTCACGGTTTTGCCCGGCCAGTTGCCGGTGTGCTGGTTCATGCCGGTCAGGGCGTTGAAAACGGTGCTTTTGCCCACATTGGGATTCCCGGCCAGCGCTACGACCCTGTCGTCGGGATTTTCCCTGTTTATGGTAAGACCGGAATCAATCCATTTAATCCCGGTCGGGTTTGCCGCCAATCCCACTATAATCACTCCTTATCGGTTTTTTATGAAAAAGCAATTCTGCAAGCGCAAATTTTCATTTGTATTCGCAGAATTGCGTTGAGTCCGGATTAATTCGCGCTGATCATCACGTTGCTGCTGTCTTCCTGTCTGAGCGCGATGACCGCGCCGCGGATTAAATAGGCAATGGGGTCGCCTGAAGGGCTTTTTTGAAGGCATTCGACCTGTGTTCCTTCGATCAATCCAATATCCTGAAGCCGCCGTCTCATGCTTCCGGTGGAGCGCAGCTTTTTCACAGTAGCGGTTTGGCCGACCTTTAGGCTGTTTAACGTACTGATTTCATTCAATTCAGAAGCCTCCCTGTATCCTGATATCGTTCTTTTTGAGTCCTCTTACACTATAATATTGATGAAAACGATTTTTGTACCATGCAGACGCCGAATATTCGGCGCGAAACGAAAGAAGCAGCTTTGATGAAATGGGAGGGGATTTGGCAAGGAGGGGACAGGGGGCGAGAAACCTTCAAGCGTATTGAGGCAGGGCTTTGCCCGCATATGAAACAGGGGCTGCCGCAAAACTTTCGTTCTGCAGCAGCCCCTGACTGTGAAAAAATGAACCTGTTAAATTTCGTAATCGACACAGTCCCTGCCGCACACAAGCGAGTGGACGACCTGCTTCACGGCGACGTGCGCGGGGTGATCCTGATAGTTGTCCTGTGCTTCCCTGGTGGTGAATTCACAGTACAGAACCAGATCAAAGGTACCGCCGTTGTAGTTGCGGCCGACTTCAATCGCCGTCAGCCCGTCCACCACGCCCAGCAGCGCTTTGAACCTTTTTTGCAGGTCCTCCGCGACCGCGTCGATGTTTTTCCGGGCGTCTTTTGTCAGGGTCCATAGGACGATGTGTTTTACCATGTGGTTTTCCTCATTTCATATTCTATCATTTTATCTGAGCAGATCATTTTTACATATCAAATAAGTTCAATCCCGTGACTTCATCCGGACGGCGTCCCACGGAACCCTTCACGGTATGGATAAACATTTCACAGGTAGCGCTGACGACGGCTTCATTCAGATGTCCGCCGAACACATGCCCCTGCGCGTCGGCAAAATTGGCATGCAGGTGCAGATACACTTCCCCGTCCTTTTCCGTGACATTGCCGGTCAGCGCGGTCATTTCCATTTCCCCGTCAAGGGTGTTGGAATAATACTTCTTTTCCCCGACACGGTAAAGACCCACGACCGCGTGCCCCACCGCGCCCAAGGCGGTGACGCTGGCAAGCCCGACGTTTTCCTTCTCACAGACGGCTTTCAGGCTCTGGACAATTTCCTCGCCGCGGTCGATCCGGGCCACGATGGTGTCTCCGAAAATCCTGTACGTCATGATGCTTCCTTCCCCGTTTCCTTTTCTTTTATCATAAGCTTACTGCCGTCGTAGTCGATTGTCAACGTTGTTTTGGGTTTTAGATCCTGAGAGATGATGGCTTTTGCGATCAGGGTCTCCACCTTGCTCTGGATCAGCCTTTTCAGCGGACGGGCGCCGTAAACGGGGTCATAGCCCTGGTCCGCGACGTACTCTTTGGCGGCGGGCGTCAGTTTTACGCCGAGCTGCTTTTCTTCCAGACGCTTCTGCAGGTCCGCGATCAGAAGGTCGACGATCCGGTCGATTTCCGGTCTGGTCAGCGGCTTGTAGAAGACGATTTCGTCCAGCCGGTTTAAGAATTCCGGGCGGAACTGCTGCCTGAGCATGGCGTGTACCTGCGCCTTGGCTTCCTCACTGATTTGTCCGTCCGGCTGAATCCCTTCCAGAATCGTGCCGGAGCCCAGATTGGAGGTGAGGATGATGATGGTGTTTTTAAAGTCCACCGTCCTGCCCTGGGAGTCGGTGATCCTTCCGTCGTCCAGAACCTGCAGCAGAATATTGAATACGTCGGGATGGGCCTTTTCCACCTCGTCGAACAGCACGACGGAGTACGGGTGCCGGCGCACCGCTTCCGTCAGCTGGCCGCCCTCCTCGTAGCCGACGTAGCCCGGAGGCGCCCCGATCAGGCGGGACACCGAGTACTTTTCCATGTATTCGGTCATATCGATGCGCACCATGTTGTGCTCGTCGTCAAACAGCGCCTGTGCCAGCGCTTTGGCCAGCTCGGTTTTGCCTACGCCGGTGGGGCCGAGGAACAGGAACGAGCCGATCGGGCGGTTGGGGTCCTGAATGCCCGCACGGGAGCGGAGAATGGCTTCCGTCACTTTTTCCACGGCCTCGTCCTGCCCGATCACTCTTTCGTGCAGGATATCGTCCAGCCTCAGAAGCTTTTCGCGTTCTCCTTCCATCAGCCTGGAAACCGGGATGCCGGTCCAGCGTCCGATGATCTTCGCGATTTCCTCGTCGGTGACCCTGTCGCGCAGCAGGGAGTCGGAAGCCTGCGTCCGTTCCGCAATCTGTTCCTCCGCTTCCAGCTGCCTGGTCAGCTCGGGGAGCCTGCCGTATTTGTATTCCGCCGCTTTGTTCAGGTCATAGCTGCGTTCCGCTTTTTCAATTTCCGCATTGACCTTTTCGATTTCTTCGCGCAGCTTCTGGACCTTGGAAATAGCCTGCTTTTCGTTTTCCCATTTTGCTTTCATTTCCTTGAACTGTGCGCGCAGGTCGGCCAGCTCCTTCTGGATTTCCTTCAGATGCTCCTGGGAAAGGGAGTCGGTTTCCTTTTTCAGCGCCGCTTCCTCAATTTCATGCTGCATGATTTTCCGGGAAATCTCATCGAGCTCCGCCGGCATTGAATCGATCTCCGTACGGACCATCGCGCAGGCCTCGTCCACCAGGTCGATCGCCTTGTCCGGCAGGAACCGGTCGGAGATGTACCGGTTGGAAAGTACGGCGGCCGCAATCAGCGCCTGATCCTGAATTTTGACGCCGTGGAAAACCTCGTACCGTTCCTTCAGCCCGCGCAGGATGGAAATGGTGTCCGCCACGCTGGGCTCTTCCACCATGACCGGCTGGAAACGCCGTTCCAGCGCCGCGTCCTTTTCAATGTACTGGTGGTACTCGTTCAGGGTGGTGGCGCCGATGCAGTGCAGCTCGCCGCGCGCAAGCATGGGCTTTAAAATATTGCCCGCGTCCATGGAGCCTTCGGTTTTGCCCGCGCCCACAATGGTGTGCAGCTCGTCGATAAACAGAAGGATCCTGCCGTCGCTCTTTTTGACCTCGTTCAGGACAGCCTTGAGCCTTTCCTCAAACTCGCCGCGGAACTTTGCCCCGGCGATCAGCGCGCCCATGTCCAGAGAGAACAGCTTGCGTTCCTTCAGGTTGTTTGGCACGTCCCCGCGCACGATGCGGATGGCCAGGCCCTCGGCAATGGCCGTTTTGCCCACGCCGGGCTCGCCGATCAGAACGGGGTTGTTTTTGCTTTTGCGGGAAAGGATGCGGATCACGTTGCGGATTTCGGAGTCCCTGCCGATGACCGGGTCCAGCTTGTGGTTTTTCGCGAGCGCCACCAGATCCTGACCGTATTTGGAAAGCGAATCGTAGGTTTCCTCCGGGGTGTCGCTCGTCACCCGGGTATTGCCGCGCACGGTGGACAGCGCGGTGAGAAATTTGTTTTTGTTGATGCCGAAGGTGTTGAAAACAGCCTGTACCCCGGCGTTCGGGTGGTTCAGGAGGGCCAGCAGAATATGCTCGACCGAGACGTATTCGTCCTTCATGCGCTCGGCTTCCTTTTCTGCGCCGACCAGCGCCGCGTCCACATCCGCCGAAACATAGACCTTTCCCGGCTCGCGTCCCGGACCGGTCACGCCGGGCAGCTTTGCGGCCTGCTGCTCCACGCTGCGCAGGACGGCTT
This sequence comes from Caproiciproducens sp., assembly GCF_053840905.1. Classification (NCBI taxonomy): domain Bacteria; kingdom Bacillati; phylum Bacillota; class Clostridia; order Eubacteriales; family Acutalibacteraceae; genus Caproiciproducens; species Caproiciproducens sp. The sequence continues at coordinate 139,344 of NZ_JBNLXQ010000009.1, read as the reverse complement.
CCGGCTGGATATCCATCTTTTTGAAAAGCTGGGGGATCAGGCCGTTTTCCTGCGTCAGAAGCGCCTGCAGCAAATGCTCTTCCTCGATCTGCATATTGTTGTGTTCGATCGCGATGTTCTGCGCTTCCTGGATGGCCTCCAGTGATTTTTGGGTAAATTTCTGAGCGTTCATAAAATCAAACCTCCTCGCTCGTCTTCGGTGCTATATGATGACACCGCTTTTACTATATTGAAGATATTTCTTTTCAAGAGCTGCAAGCGCCTTCTCCGGTTCGTCCAGATGGGCGAAGTACAGCTTCATACAGGTGTCGAATATATGGATATAATCCGAGATCGCGGCCGCGATGGCCTCGTTTGTCTGCCGGGCGCTGTCCTGCGGCAGCAGAAACTGCCGTGCGCACTTTCCGGGCGTAATTTCGCAGAAAACCTCTCCTTGCGGAAACAGGGAGCCGATATATTTGTTTTCCAGCGCAAACCAGAAATCAAAAAAATCATTTAGGATTTCAATCAGCTGCCGGCTCTGCGTCCTCATCGAAACGCGCAGCTCGCCCACCGTTGGCCCGCACGTCCGGTACAGCTCCAACATATAACGGACGGTAGGCTTGTATCGGTACCTTAATGCGCTTCGGATAGAGATCATCGCGTCGCTGGGCTGAAGCTGTACCTGAAAGCTTTCCCAGTCGGACATCATCTGCTCTACGCCTTCAAAAATATCCCGCATGCGCATTTCGGGGGTGGAGTACGAACAATATTTGGCCAGAATCTGATTGATCAGATTGCTGCGGCTCGTCTTCTTTTCATATGCAATCTTATCTATGGCGTCTACAACATCGTCGATCAGTACCAGGCTGTATACGCTTTTTCCCATGATGCTCATCCCCCTTTCCTCCGGTGCGCCGGGCGCGGACCCGCCGGTGAAAACCTCTTCGCTTCTTTTATTAACATTATATACCGGTTATATAATTTGTCAATAAGATTATATAATTTCGATTGCAAAAATTTAAGACGCAGAAAGTTTTGAATTTATGGGAAACTTGAATACGACAACGGCAGTGCCGGCGCTTGAGCGCCCGGCACTGCCGCAGCTTTATCGATGCCTGACAGGCTCTTTTGCTTTTTCTGGTCAATACAGGTCTTTTCCGCTGAGCTTTTCCGTCCAAAGTTCGTACAGAGTATCGATATCCTGTGCAAATTCATCCAAAGTCTGAGTTTCCTTTTTTGCAAGCTCCTCCAGCACCTCAAAGCGAAAGGCGGCGCTTCCGTATTTCTGCCAGTCGTCCCGCAGCTTTAAGTTCATACAGCCGTCCGTTTTCTGAGAAAACTCGAACCGGTTTTTGCTGCCCTGCAGGTCGTTGGACGACAGGACCAGCATTTTGCCGGTCGCGCTGTTTACCACCGCGTACACACCGCCGGTGATTTTGCGTTCCTTGTATCTTGCGGTCAGTTCCTTTTTGCTTTGCTTGTCCATCTTTCTAATACCCCATGTCCTTCAGAATGCGGGAGAGCGTTTTCAGCCGCTCGCTTAAAAATTCGTCGTTGTTGCTGAGCACCTGTGAAAAAAGCCGGATATCCTCGTCGATCATCGGGTTGTCCGTACAGACGGAAACGGTCATGGCGTCGCCCTGCAGCCCGATGCGGTCGATGGTGGTGTGCTCCGGGTCGTACAGCTTTTCAAAGCGGTAGGCTTCCGAAAAATACTGCTTTGCCCGGCAGATCAGAATGGCGAGGTCAATCACGCGGTGCAGCGGCAGCTCTTCCGACTGGCGCGACCATTTTTCGCCCGTATAGCGCCACACCTTTGCGGAAATGTCCACCTTGCCTCGGTCGTTCCATTGCGCCAGCCCCAAGGAAAGCCCCTTCGTGTCGGAATGGTAAGCGCTTCTGCCGTCAATGTTTTCGTAATTTTCCGATACGATCACGGGCTTGTGCTTCAGCGTCGCAGGAATTTTCATAATCTCACCTCATATATTTAGTAAATCAGTAAATTACTGATTTATAATAAATCAAAACGGCGGAATTGTCAAATAAAAAAGCGAAACGGAAATCTTCCGCTTCGCTTCCGCAGGATTTTCTTTCAGCCGTGAAAGCCTTTTCCGATGATTTCGCTGGTGTTGGAAATCAGGATAAAGGCGTCGGGCTCCACTTTTTTGATGTACCGCCTGAGCTGTACCGCCTGTGGACGGCGCATGGCGGTGAAGATGATATATTTGTGCTTGTGGGAAAAAGCCCCCTGCGCGTCGCAGACCGTAGCGCTTCGTTTCAGCTCGTTCACAATGTAATGGCAGATGATCTCCGGATTGGAGCAGACCACGTTAAAATATTTGGCGAGGTTGATGCTTTCAATCACATTGTCAATGACCAGCGATTTGGTCAGCAGGCCGACTGTGGAGAACAGGGCGGTTTTGATGTCGAACACAAAAAAGGCGGACAGGGTAATCAGCACGTCGCTGTAAAACAGCGTGTGCGCAATGTCGGAGGTGGTGTGTTTTTGCATGATCAGGGCCGCAATGTCGGTACCGCCGCTGGAAGCGTCAATGTTGAACAGCAGGGCCGAGCCGAACGCGGGCAGCGCCACCGCGAATATCAGCTCCAGCATCGGCTGGTCGGTGAGCGGCCTGCTCATCGGATAAAAGCGCTCAAGGCCCGAAAGGCACAGGGAAAGCAGCAGGCTGGAATACACGGTTTTAACGGCGAAATTTCTCCCCAGAAACAGAAAGCCCAGAATCAGGAGCACTACGTTCAGAATCAGGTTGACGGTGCCGGGCGAGATGGGGGTGACCCTGCCGAGAACGACCGAAAGGCCGGTCACGCCGCCGAAGGTGAAATTATTCGGAAATTTGAAGAAATAGACGCCTATAACAATTAACAGCGTGCTGACCGTAATATAGAAATATTCTTTGATAATCGTCCCGTATTTCATAAAAATCCTCTTCCGATATTTCTCTTTTTCAAATCCATTGCTTATTGTATCAGAAAACGGGCATAAATCAACTGATAATGATCATTTCCGCATCAATATTTTCAATTATTAAAAAATATTTTTGTAAAACCCCTTTACAATCCGGAAACAGTATGTTAATATATAAAACAAGAACAGTAATTATTACTAATTGTGGAGAGCGATATGGAAAAGAAACAAAATTACAGCAGAAAACGCGAAGCAATTTTAAATGCGATCAGAAGTACGTCCATTCATCCCACGGCGGAATGGGTGTATCAAACACTGAAGCCGGCCTACCCGGACCTGAGCCTTGGTACGGTCTACCGCAATCTGGCCCAGTTTAAAAATGACGGGGTCATCGTCAGCGTGGGAACGGTGAACGGTCAGGAACGGTTTGACGGCAATACGGAACCGCACACGCATTTTATCTGTTCCTCCTGCGGCGCTGTGATTGATATTCCCGGCGAATTTGTCCCTGCGTCGGTCAAGGATGCAATCGCCAAAGAATATTGCGTCGCTGTCGATTCCACGGATGTTCAGTTTCACGGACTGTGCTCAGAGTGCTTAAAAAGGCAGCCGCCTTTAGAATAAATATTTAATATGGAGGATTTAAAATGAAGAAATTTGTATGTTCCGTATGCGGTTATGTTTACGAGGGCGAAGAAGCCCCTGATTTTTGTCCGCAGTGCAAGGCCCCCAAGGAAAAGTTTGTAGAGCAGAGCGGGGAAACTTCGTTTGCCTGCGAGCATGAAGTCGGCATCGCGAAGGGAGTCGACAAGGAAGTTTACGACGGCCTGGTTGCAAACTTCAACGGCGAATGCTGCGAAGTCGGCATGTATCTGGCAATGTCCCGTCAGGCCGACCGCGAGGGATATCCCGAAATTGCCGAAGCGTTTAAGAGATACGCGCTGGAAGAAGCGGACCATGCTTCCAGATTTGCGGAGCTGCTTGGCGAGGTCGTTACCAACAGCACCAAGAAGAATCTTCAGATGCGCGTGGATGCCGAAGCGGGCGCCTGCTCCGGAAAGCTCGATCTTGCGAAGAGAGCGAAATCGCTGAATTACGATGCGATCCACGATACCGTACATGAAATGGCAAAAGATGAAGCCCGCCACGGCGCCGGCTTCAAAGGGCTGCTCGCAAGATATTTCGGCTAAGCTGTTATCCTTCCCTGAATATTCATAGATAACCGGCGCGGTTCTTTTGAGCCGCGCCGGTTTTGTCGTCTTTATGCAAACGTTTTGGAATATCCGAGGGAAATCCTGAGAAACTTTTGTCAGGACCAATCAAATGCAGGTCCACAGCAAGGAAGAATCCGATCACGGAATGCTTTCAAACAGCTTGCCATTTGCCCGTAAAATGCCTTATACTGTAAGTAACTTTTGCCGAATGCCCGGACGGGTCCGGCAGTTTTAGGAGGATATCATGGATTCTTGCGATATTGCCGTCATCGGCGGGGGAGCGTCCGGCCTGATGGCCGCGGCGGCCGCGGCGGAGGAATGCGGACGAATGCATATTCGCGCGAAAACAGCGGTGCTGGAAGCCAATCCGCGCGTTGGAAAAAAGCTGCTGGCGACCGGAAACGGGCGCTGCAACCTGACGAACAGGAACGCCGGCATCGCGCATTATCACGGGGATACCGGCCTGGCGGCGCCTGTTATCAATGCCTGTCCCCCACAGAAGATCATCGACCGCTTTCTGTCTTTTGGCCTGCTTTGCAGGGAGCTGGACGAGGGCCGCGTTTACCCGAACAGCCTGCAGGCTTCCGCCGTTCTGGACGTGCTTCGGCTGCAGCTGGAGCGGCTGAAGGTGGAAACCGTCTGCGATTTTCCTGTCGCCGCGGTCAGGAAATCCGCGTCCGGGTTTGAAATTTCCTCGGCGTCCGGACAGCTTCGCGCAAAGCGCCTGATTCTGGCCTGCGGAGGAAAGGCTTATCCGCAGCTTGGCTCCGACGGAAGCGGGTATCAGATCGCGTCGTCTCTGGGCCACAGCGTTACGAAGCTGTTTCCGGCTCTGGTTCAGGTAAGAACCGATCCCCGCCGGGCGAAACCGCTGAAAGGGGCGCGCAGCGCGGCGGCAGCGACCCTCCTTCTCAACGGCAAACCTGTGAAAACCGTCAGCGGCGAGGTTCAGTTTACCGAAAACGGGCTGTCGGGTATCTGTATTTTTGAGCTTTCCCGTTCGGTGGGGGAAGCCGGTACCGGCAGAAAAACGGAAATTTCGCTCGACCTGCTGCCGGAGTATTCCGTTTCTCAGATCGTTTCCGTGCTCAAAGGCAGAAAAGAAGGGCTGGAAACGCTGCCGGCGGGCGATCTTTTGAGCGGGTGCGTCCATAAGCTGGTAGGGCGGGAGGTGGTCCGGGCCGCGCTTTCCCGGGTGCCGGAGCGTGCCGCACAGCTGAAGCAGGCGGAGCTTGTTTCCGTTGCCAACCGGGTCAAGGATTTCCGCTTTGACGTTTTGGGAACGCTGTCCTGGAAGGATGCCCAGATTACGGCGGGCGGGGTCCCGCTGGGGGAGACAGACGAAAATCTGCAGTCCAGGCCGTGCCCGGGCCTGTACCTTGCGGGGGAACTGCTGAACATAGACGGCGACTGCGGCGGCTTCAACCTTCACTGGGCGTGGAGCTCCGGAATTACCGCGGGAAGCGCCGCCGCGCGTTCCTTATTAAAATTGTAGAGGGGAAACCATGTATCGAATTTCTGAAATCAGCATGAAGCTGGATGGAACCGAGGAGGATTTGAAGCGGGAGGCCGCCGCGCGGCTGAAAGTTTCTCCCGACCGGATCTGTGCCTGTAAGCTTTATAAAAAATCCGTGGACGCGCGCAAAAAGAACGACGTGCATTTTATTTGTACGGTGGATGTGGACTGCGGTCAAAATCACAGCCCACAGGACCCCAAAATTACGGAAGCGCAGCCTTACCGCTATGAGCTTCCCGCCGGAAAACCGCGCGAAATCCGTCCCGTGGTCGTGGGCTTCGGTCCGGCGGGGCTTTTTGCTGCGCTGATTCTGGCGCAGGCGGGGCAGAGGCCGGTCGTGTTTGAACGCGGAAGCGCCGTAGAGCGCAGAAAGGAACAGGTCGCCCTTTTCTGGAAAACGGGGAAGCTTGACACGAAAAGCAACGTCCAGTTCGGGGAGGGCGGCGCCGGTACCTTTTCGGACGGAAAGCTGAATACCGGGACAAAGGATTCCCGCGCCCGAAAGGTGCTGGAGGAATTTGTGGCCGCGGGCGCCCCGCCGGAAATTCTGTATCTGGCAAAACCGCATATCGGTACGGACAGGCTGCCCGGCGCGGTCAAAAACATCCGGGAGCGGATCATTGCGCTCGGCGGAGAGGTGCATTTTGAAACCTGTCTGCAAAATATCCTGACGAAGGACGGCAGGGTGACCGGAGTGGAGGTAAAACCGCGCGGCGGATCGTCCTATACGCTGGAAGCGGACCGCGTGATTCTGGCCGTTGGCCACAGCGCCCGGGACACCTTTGAAATGCTGTATTCCCTGAAGCTGCCGATGGAACAGAAGCCGTTTTCCGTCGGCGCCCGGATCGAGCATCCGCAGGAGCTGGTCAGCCGTTCCCAGTACGGTCCTTTTGCCGGTCATCCGGCTCTGGGAGCGGCCGACTACAAGCTGGCCGTACACCTGAAAAACGGCAGGGGCGTCTATACGTTTTGCATGTGCCCGGGCGGGCAGGTGGTCGCCGCCGCGAGCGAGGAAGGGCGTCTGGTGACGAACGGAATGAGCAATTTCGCCCGGAACGGCAGAAACGCGAACGCGGCGCTGCTGGTCAGTGTCGGACCCGGGGATTTCGGCAGCGGGCATCCGCTCGCCGGTGTGGAATTTCAGCGCAGGCTGGAAGAAAAAGCGTTTCAGCTGGGGGGCGGGGATTACCGCGCGCCGGTACAGCGGGTCGAAGATTTTCTCAGGCGCGTGCCTTCTAAAAAAATCGGCGGCTGTCAGCCGACCTATCTTCCGGGGGTAACGCCCTGCGGACTGGACGACTGCCTGCCGGACTTTATTGCCGACTCCATGCGGCAGGGGATTCTTCTGATGGAGCATAAGCTGAAGGGCTTTTCCGATCCGGACGCGCTTCTGACCGCGGTGGAAAGCCGCAGCTCGTCGCCGGTGCGCGTCCTGCGCGGCGACGGTATGCAGTCCCTTGCCGTGGAGGGGCTCTATCCGTGCGGGGAAGGCGCGGGGTACGCGGGCGGCATTATTTCCGCCGCGGTGGACGGAATCAAGTGCGCGGAGCAGGTCGTCAGGGGATGCTGAGCGCGGTCTGCGGACGGCCGCCCGCAGCGACGGATGGGAGAATAAGAAACAGGGAGTACGTTCCGCACTCCCTGACAATAAAAAATCATTCCATTCCATTTTGCACGATCTGGCCGCATGCTATTTTGCTTCCTGAATTTCCCGACGGCTGGGTTTTGAAATCGTCCGGTGATGAATGGACGATGACGGTACGTCCTATGATTTCGTTCACTGAAAATCTGTCCGTCATAAACGCCATAAAAGCGAATCCGTGATTCCCGAATAACGGGGGCATGTCGCCCGCGTGTGCGGGGTGAGGGCAGTTATTCGGGTTGTAATGCGCTTTCACGTTGGCAAAGGGGTCCTGAGCGTTTCCGGTACATTGATTTCCTTCGTGAATATGGAATCCGAAGATATCGGCGGGGCAATTCCCCGTGCTGTGGGGAAGACCGGTTATCTGCGTGAGCACGAGAACACCGTCCGCTAACTGATAAAAGCAGACCATACCATTTATATTGGGAAATCCCGGACCGCCTTTCACCATGGCATATGCGGAGGGCGGGCTTTTCAAAATGTTTTGCATTTGATCGAATTGCGGTTCTAAATACAAACTAACACCTCCTGAGCCATTTTATGTTGTTCCTTCCATTCCAGTTAATCCAAACAGAAAAAAGGTTCCCGCCGTCGGCGGGAACCAAAATATCCGATTTTCACGGCCATGTTTTTCGTGCTTTCATTACCCCCAGAAGACAGCTGAAGACCACAGCGGCGATACAGATTTTAGCCGGATGATTCAGTATGTACACAAATACCTGAGAAATCAGTTCTTCCAATGCAGAAGCCCCCCTTAACATTCTCAGTGTATTGATGTTTTGTGAAATTTCAGTGACGATTGGATGAATTTGTCCGATGCGCCCCAATATCCGGTTTGCGCTGTCTCTGTGCCCGACTGTTCCTTCCACGGCGGGTGCGAAATTTTCAAAAAACTTTGTTTTACAGTTCAGTTCAGTATTTTACTGGCTGCACTTGCTGAAATACTGGAGCAGCAGTTGAATCAATTCCTGACAATTCATACAGCGACCTCCTTCGTTATTTGTCTCTCGAGGACAGTTAAATAGTAACAAAATTGTAACTACTTTGCAAGTGTAATTACTGGAAACGGTTCCGGAAATTTAAGCGCTCCCTCTGCCGCGACCCAGAGGCTCCCGCTTTACCCGCGTCACGACAAAAATAGAAGCGGTCCCCGCCGCAGAGCAGGAACCGCGGAAATCATAAATCATCGACTAACTGCAATCTTCTGAATTCGTAAATGCTTTCCAGATCTTCATAGGAACCATCGTTATATACGGTGCCGATATGTAACAGAGCCGGATTCAATCTGCCGGAATCAAATTGAGAGGGGACAATACAAAATTCAATCAGTTTTCCTTTTTGGGCTTGCATCAGTCTTCTTTCCAATTCATTTCTATCGACAATAATTTTCATTTTAAACATCCTTTCTCTTACGCTTTATTCCCTTTTGCGTTCTATGGGGTTGAGTTTATTATAACAAGAATCATTCCTATTTTGTAGTATAATATGTCGAAGAAGGAAAAACCGCCCTGCCTGGGCGGCAAATTGGGAAGATATGAAAAAGAGCGTTGACTTTTTTTATTATTGGAATTATTATAAAAACAGACAGGGAGGGGAATTTGATGGACACTAACAAAGTCACCGTGATCGCCAACAACACGGCAGAAGGAATGAGCGTGATCGACATAGACATCTTTGTTGGCAGCAGGAATATGCACATTCAAGCAACGAGGAGATTTATCGATGAGATAAATAAAGTCCCTTTCTTGAATGAAGAAAAAATTAAATCTGCCGTAACCAGAAAGTATGGAATTCCAAAAGAGAATATCTCATTTCGTTGAGTGACAAGTGACTCGGCGCCGCCAGTTTAGTTTGGGGGCGCCTTTCTTATTTCAGATAAGGGAGTGATCCTCTCCGATTCTATTTTTGCGGTATCGTGGTTATGGAAAGTAATTGTTGATGGAATATAGCCTGATGGACAATAAGGGAAATATATTTCCGATTTCATTAGAACAATTGTCAAACAGATGTTTTAACAGGCGTTTGTCGAGAGTGGTGCAGGCGATTTGAGGCTATTGACTTTCCCAACCACTTGATTTATACTTATTTCATCAGTTATTATATTTATTATAATAACTATGGAAAATATATTCTGGCGATTCAATCCCTGAGAATATTCAGCAGCGTTCACTGCTATTAACGATGGGAGGGCAAATAGATGAATGGGTTTCATAATATCGACCTGCATATCCATTCCTGCTACAGCGAAGATGGGGAATACACACCTGCAAAGCTTGTTCAGATGTGCATGGGAGCGGGTGTTACCATCATGGCAATAGCCGATCATAATTGTGTGAAAGGTTCTCAGGAAGCAGTTGAAATAGCAAGACATGAACACTTAAGGTGTTATCCGGCCGTCGAAATTGACTGTACTTATCAAAATACCAATTTTCATGTCCTCGGCTATGATATTAAGCTCGAAAGCCCTGATTTTGAGGCCATAGAACAAAATGTGAGAAGACAGTGTGCCGATGCATCCAAAGAAAGACTTCGGCTGATCAACCGCATGGGCTTTACCCTTACCGAAACGGAGTTGAAAGCGATTACCGCCGGAGGATATTGGAGTGAGCATTGGACGGGGGAGGCTTTTGCCGAAGCCTTACTGAAAAATGAAAAATATCTCGGGAGCGGAATTTTGCGTCCTTACAGAGAGGGCGGCGACCGAAGCGATAACCCGTATGTCAATTTCTATTGGGATTACTGCTCGCAGGGAAAGCCCTGTTACGTCGGCATGACCTTTCCCGATATGAGGGATGTAATCGGGATCATACACCGAAACGGCGGTAAATCCGTGCTGGCTCATCCGGGGATGAATCTGCAGGGCAATTTTGAGAGGATCGATCAGCTGATTTCTTTGGGGCTGAAAGGGATAGAAGTTTACAGCAGTTACCACACCCCCGAAACTGCCCGGTGGTTTTTGAATAAGGCGGAACAATTTAACTTATTTGTTACACAAGGAAGCGATTTTCACGGCAAAACAAAGCCAATGGTCAAGCTGGGCTGCTGCGGCGCGGGACAAGGATAGTGGATAAGGAAGGTGATTTGATGGGAATCAATATGTTGGATATGAAACAAAGCAATGCGCATACCGTTCTCTGGGATTTGTGTTCCTGCAAAACCTCCACTATCAAAGAGATGACGCAGCGGACGGGGCTCAGCTTTGCTACGGTTGGAAACATATTGAACGGTTTTGTGGAAAGCGGGGAAGTGATCCTGGGCGAAATGCATTCTGCTACCGGGGGGAGGCCGTCACAGGCCTATACCTTCAATGCGGAATATGCCCATGTGCTCGCGCTGTCGGCACGGACACGGAACGGAAAAAATGTCATCAGTGCCTGTGTCGGAAATTTGTACGGCGAGGCGGTATGGCAGGAGGAACAATCCTTTGACAATATACGGCTTGCGAGCTTTGAGGCCATGCTGGATTTATCCCTGCGCGCGTACCCGACGATCAGCATCGCCGCCTTTTCCCTGCCGGGTGTGGAGCGCGGCGGCGTTATCCTGACCAATGACTATACAGAATTGGAAGGTGTTTCTTTCACAGAGCATTTTCAGGAAAAATATCATTTGCCTGTGGTCATAGAAAATGATGTCAATGCCGCTGTATTCGGATACAGCAGAAACGTGGAAGTTTCTGTCATTGCGGGAATCTACTTTCCGAAGTGCTTCGGCCCCGGTGCAGGAATCGTGGTTGACGGCAAAATCCTGAAAGGAGCTTGTGGATTTGCCGGTGAAGTGTCCCTGCTGCCATTGGGGATCGACTGGTTTTCGATCGACTATGAAAAACCGCAGGAGGCTGGCCCCGCAATATCCAGACTGCTCAGCGTTTTCTGCGGCATTGTCAATCCGGGGCGTGTCGTCCTGTATGGCGATTTCTTTACCGATGCCTTCCAGAAAACGCTTGAAAGGGAAATTCCCACACAGACGATACGGAAGATATTCCCCTCTGTAATCTATCAAAGGGATTTGGATTCCGATATTACTGCCGGATTAATCGCGCAGGCGGTATCCGCTTACCGGTCCGGGCGGCGGGGAAAATTTCAGAAAACGAATTTTAGCAGAGGAATATAGGAGATTCCATATGATTTTCTTAGCTTTGATTTATCTGGCGTTTATCAGTTTAGGGCTTCCGGATGCCGTGCTTGGTTCCTCGTGGCCTATCATGAATATGGAGTTCAGGGTCCCGGTAGGGAACGCGGGATTCGTTTCCATTATTATATCGGCCTGCACCATCCTGTCCAGCTTATTTTCGCATCGGCTGATCCGCCGGTTCGGCACGGGCAAGGTCACGGTCGTAAGCGTCGCTCTGACGGCCGTTGCGCTGCTGGGTTTCTCCCTGTCTCCTTCCTTTCCATGGCTGCTGACCTGTGCTGTTCCGCTCGGCCTTGGAGCCGGAGCGGTGGATTCGGGGCTGAATGAATTTGTAGCCGAGCATTATGAGGCAAAGCATATGAACTGGCTGCACTGCTTCTGGGGCGTGGGAGCCATGCTCGGCCCTGCTCTGGTTTCTGTCCTGGCGCTTTGGGGGCGCACCTGGAGAAGCGGGTATCTCAGCATATCCGTTATCCAGTTCGCTTTGGCCGCACTGCTGCTCTTCTCTCTCCCTATGTGGAAGAAGTTTGAAAACCCATCCGCCGAACCTGCGGATGAAGCAGGGCGGGGCAAAGAAAAGCGCGGTCTGCTTACGATGCTTCGGGCAAAAGGTTCCGCCTTTGTGATGCTCTCCTTTTTATTAGATGCTTCGATGGAAGCTTCCATGATGCTTTGGGGGGCCAGCTATCTGGTGAAAATGAAGGGGGTTTTGCCGGAAAGCGCGGCCGGATGGGTATCGCTGTTCTTTCTTGGGGTAACGGTCGGGCGTATGGTGAGCGGGTTTGTTTCGATGAAATTAAGCAACGAAGCATTGATCCGTACGGGCACCATCTTTCTGATCGTCGGTTTTGTTTTTATGATCCTGCCTTTCCCCGCCGCTTTTGCAATCGGCGCGTTTATCCTCGTCGGGCTGGGGCTCGCACCGATTTATCCTTCCATGCTGCACCAGACGCCCGTCTACTTCGGGAAAGACAACGCACAGGCGGTCATGGGCTTACAAATGTCGTTTGCATACACCGGAAACACTTTCATGGCCCCTCTGTTCGGACAGCTTTTCGCAAACGTTTCCTTTTCGCTGATGCCCTGTGTGCTTCTGGTCTGCGCCGTTGGATTACTTGCCTGCAGGACATATCTGATCGCAATCACAAAAAAGGAATCCCCGGTTCGGGAACCGGAAGACAAGGCTGACGATCGTGAAGCCGGACAAACGTTGGGTTCCTAAAAAAAGAAAGAGTCCGAATACGCCGTTCCAATCTTTTCCCGATCGGCTTCCCTAATAACGAAAAACTCCCAGGGACATAACGCCCTTGGGAGTTTCGCTCTGTTTCTTTATTTCCCGGTCAGCTCAACGCCCCGGAAAAATTCCATGGCCAGATGCAGGGAGTGACCGTGTACAATCTCCTCGGGGGTATGCTCCGGCCAGTAGACGGCGGTCTTTGCCTCAAAGCCGTCCGCTGTGGGTTTAAACTGATGGTAGGGGCAGTTGACCGCGGTCACGCCGTCCGCCAGAAACGCTTCGCCGGCCATCGCCATTGGGAAGCCGGGGTCCTTATCCGCCTGAATCTGCGCGCCCAGATCGGCAGCATCCACCACCTCTACCTTGACCAGAGTGGGTGTTCCATACATGCCGAAGGGCTCTATGCCCAGCAGCTCGCCGTCGTCAAACGAAACATGGCAGATAAAGTGCTCGGGATGAGCGGCAAGGCCGACCCGGTCGTCCTCCTGCATCGCCTTCATAACACCCATAAACTCCTGCAGCGACCTGCCGGTGACCTCCATATCGCAATGGGAAACCTTCATGGGCTTATCCTGTGAAAAGCCCAGCCGTTTCCACATCGCGTCGGACAGCTTAAACCCGTCCTTATAAAGCTCAATGATTTTCTCACCTTTGTACTGCAAACGGGTTTCGATGGAAACCTCCCACGCCTTTTCCATGCTCAGATAGTCGATTTCATCGTCGGACAATACCCTGCCGCCATCCTTGATTTCAACACCAAGCCGGCTGAGGTGGTGTAACGTGTGAAGATTGCGCTCATATTCCAGCCGCTCCAATTGGATTTTTGTCCAGACCTCGCCGTCAACAGTAAACTTGTATTTTACTTCAGACATATTGATTCCTCCTGTTTTATTTAGTCAATAATTCTTTCTGCTCTCGTCAATAAAGAAGATTGCTTCGCTGGCCATGCGGTCGGGGCAGTCCATTTCCATCAGGTGGCGTTCGCCCTGAAGCAGGACGGTTTTGGCCCTGGGGATGATCTGAATCGCCTTTAAGTTGCTGTCATAATAATCGTGGAACAGGATATCCTCCGTGCCGAACACGAAGAGGACCGGTGTTTTGATATTTTTCATATCCCGTTCGCAGTCCTCCGGCGAATCCCAGATCAGCTCCGGCGCGTCGCCGTATTTTCCGGATTCAAGCTCCGGGGCGCCTACCTCCGGCCCGCCCGAGGCGGCCGCGCCGAGCGACTGGACCTCGGCGATCTTCAGCGGAATATTTTCCTGCTTTCTCATGGTCCGTTTCAGCATCCCCATGGGTCCCTCTGCTTTGGGAATTTCAATCCACTGCTCGCTGTTTCTCGGGCAGAGGTGGGGCGCCATGTAAAAACTGCAGAAGGTATCCAGCATTTCGGGATGCTCTTTGATCAGATACCAACCGGGGATGGTTCCGTGGCACTTGCCGACATAGTGGAATTTCTGAATGCCCATTGCCCTGGCGAACTCAAACATTTCCTTTCCCCACTGACGGCCCCAGTTCACACTTCCGTCGGCGTTGAGCTCCGTCCCTTCGCCGCCTGTACGCATGACGACGCCGTAAACATGGTATCGTTTAGCAAGCTCCTCCAGGACGGGTGTGAAGGTGTGGAAATATAACGCCCCAGACAAAACCACCTCGCTGTTTTCTTCTCCAAATTCGCAGTAGGTCATCTCCAGACCGCTGTCAAGCACTATGGATTTTCCGTTTTTTGAAACTTTGGTTGCTTCCATAAGCATCTCTGCCTTTCATAAAATAAAAATTGAATAGAGGGGAACCTTTAAACATGCGCGCGCTCATCGGGCCTGCCGAGATAGGCGTATTTCATAAATCATGTCACCGGTGCCCGTATTTTTACTCTGATCTGACGGATCTGTGAAAACAACGGTTCCTTTTGCATAGTACCTCATATAGACCGGAGCAATATTCATTGCGTCAAACTGCCGCTTCATGGGTTCCGGAGCGTTCGTATACATATCTCTGGTTTCTATCTCATCAGCCCAGACGACGCTGAAGTCTACCGCTTTTCCGTCCTCGTTTTTGAACAGGTAGCGGCTGGTTTTGGGAAACTCGCGGCCTGTTTTAACCTGCTTTTCCAATTTGGTCTCCCGTGTAAAGCGCCCGTCCGCCTGAAAAACGACCTTTCCGGTTTCATTGTCCAGCAGCCCGAACATCATGAGCGGCTTGAAGCCGTATTTTTCATTGGCAACAAAATCGTAGATATACACGGTATATTTGTCCGTATACATGCGTCCCCACAGCCAGTGATGATAAAGCGCCATCGGATTTGCGTTCATCCACTGGTGATCGTGATATCCCAAGCCTTGAACCTTATGTTCCGCTCCGTCATAATACAGCGTTCCCGTAACACGGCTTTTGGGAACACTTAAATCGGTATGGTGAAATTCGTCATGCTCGCCAAAGGCGACGATCCCTGTCCCCTGACGGAAGGGTTCTGCCAAAGCTTCATAATGCAGATCGGCGCCGGCTCCATTGATTGGTTCCACATGGATATCATATTGTTTAAGGTTTCCCTTTGCCGTGTCCGGTCCGTACTTTAAATCACACCCATGCCCTTCACCGGTAAGGGATTCCCCGGCAGTGAAATAATGAAAATCGCCGATTTCCCTGCCGTCCGGTGAGGTAATCATAATATTGACATTGGGCGAATCCATGTCCGTACTCATTTTAGCCGGGTCCTTTGGCCGAAAACCGACAATGACTTTGCTGCCGTCCTCCATCGTCGCGTCAAAATACCAGACTTCGTTGTTTCCCGGCGCGCTGGTATCGCGTCTTCCTTCTTCCCAAAGCTCTACTTTATTTGGATTGATTCCTAATTTTTTATAATCTTCCGGTCGATCCATTAACCGCGCATGAAACATATTGTCGGTCTCCTTCTTGTTTTATTCAATAGCTTATCCTTATGATTCTATTTTATCGATTTTTTTCTGATGTTCCATGGGCAATATTCTATTATCTATAGGAATAAGCAACTAACATCCGCATTATTGTTGCTTATTCCCTGAAATTATATTAAACTGTACTCATCAATGATAAAAAGGACGGAGGAAAACGGCGATGGGAAACAAACAGGATCTGCGTATCGTCAAAACCAGAAACAACATTAAAAACGCGTTCATCCAGCTGCTGCGGGAAAAGGACTTCAATAATATTACCGTCCGGGATATTCTGGATCAGGCCTTAATCAACCGCAAGACGTTTTATAATCATTATCAGGACAAATATGATCTGACCGAACAGCTGATCCATGAGTTCTTTGAGGAGTGTTCGTCTTTTTTTCAATTCCGCGCCGGGCATTTTAACAGCATGAGCAGCTTTTTGAGCCAGGTCGACACCATGTATGGAGAACTGTATGCGCAAAAGGACTTTATCTTAGCATTGTGGAATATTCATACGGAGAATATTGATTTTTACGGCAGCCTGAAAAATCTTTTACAGCAGAAATACGAGGAATTCCTCGGAAGCGGCGATACCGGCAACCTTGACATTGGCTTCCAGTCAAACCTCTTTTCGACTTTCATACTGAGCGTACTGAAGTACATGCTGGATTCCGGCAAGCTTTATACCGCTCATGACGTCTGGAATGAATTTGAAATATTTTACCGCACCGTTATAACGGTCCCGATCCGGCCGGAAGAAAGCAAATGATACCTATGTCGGGCGCGTTGAAAAGGGCTTTCCCTTTTTACAGCGAAAGCCCCGTAGACGCGGATTTACTGAATTTGTATCTTGTCATATAAACACAAAGAAGCCAACCGCAACAACGGTTGGCTTCTTCAAAAAAATTTGGCGGAGAAAGAGGGATTTGAACCCTCGCGCCGGTTACCCGACCTACTCCCTTAGCAGGGGAGCCCCTTCACCACTTGGGTATTTCTCCTTATTGGTGAAAACAAATAAAATCATAAAGTTTTCAGATGGCGGAGAGGAAGAGATTCGAACTCTTGGTCCCTTGCGGGATCACTAGTTTTCAAGACTAGCTCCTTAAACCACTCGGACACCTCTCCATCACAAGTGCGAAAATAATAATATCATATTTTGGGGGCTTGTGTCAATGCATTCCATTAAAATTCTTAAACAAATATCCGCCTCCGTTTCATGCGGGGAGGCGGATATTTTGCTATTCGGCAAGAAAAGAAGCTTTTTCACACAGCCCGCAGAGTCCCATGGCGGGAAGAGTGACCACACACCACAGCAGGGAAAACGGTACGCAGATCTGCCCCATAATGTTCAGCGGCAATGCGGAATAATCCCATACGTCCTGCTTCAGAACGACATTTACCAGAAGCCCGGTGACAAATTCCACTGTGGTGATAATTCCCGAACCGGCAAAGCACTTGACGGAAATCGGTCTGCTTCTCATCGTGTGGTTGCATACGCGGTCAATCAGGCACAAGCACAGCCCGCCCGCCGCGGCCATGGAAATATCCGTCTTCCCGCGGCAGATCATTTCCAGCGCCGGATATACGGCCCCTCCGGTCAAAAATAGAAACGCATTTTTTTTCATCCTATATCACCCCACTTTGCGTTCATTGAAATTGTTTGCAGGGTGGATAAATTTATTCGTTCTGGCTCAAATTTAAAAAAGAAGGTCCGATATTATAGTTAGTAATATTAAAAGCTTGAAAAGCTTGCAAAAGTATTTTAAAATCAATAAAAGGATTTAGAACCATTCCCTTATTCAATTACGCAAAATCTGTCGAAATGGGTGGCTAAATGAAATACCAGAGAAATAAAATGGTCCTGATTATTGTCGGGATTGTCGCAATATTGATTGCGCTGGGACTGGGTTTTGTCTTTGGTGTGCGCAGCATTTTAACAGCGGATACGCAGACCTCGCTGCAAAAAATATCGGAACAGGGTTCAAATGCGGTTCGCGCTGCAATTGTGGGCAATCTGGACGCGCTCAGCGCCCTTGCGCAGCAGAACGGGCTTACTCAAAGCACGGCGGAACAAATGAAAATCCTTTCGGATGAAGCCAGAAGAAAAAATTTCGTGCGGGTGGCTTATGCCGACAGGTCCGGCCGGGCGGTTACCGACGGCGGCGAGGAGATGATGATTGGCGAAAGGGAATATTTTCGGAAGGCGCTGGCCGGCCATGCCAATATTTCGGGGGAGTTGTACGATTTATTTGATCCCCAAAGCAAGATCATTGCGTATGCGGTGCCGGTGATCCGTAACCGGGAAATTGTCGGTGTACTGGTCGCAACGACGCCGGACAAAGACGAACTGAATATCATGAACGATATTGCCGTTGATTCGGATTATTCCATTTATATTTTTTCCCATGACGGAACAGTGGTTTCCAACCGAAGCGGCCAGGACCGGTTCGGCAACTTTTTTGAATACATCGGTGAGTCCTCTCAGTCGGAAATCGACAGAATGAAGGGCGATTTTCTTTCCCGGGAGCCGGGCAGGGGAGTCTGTACGATCAATGGAGTCGATCAGCTGATCGGATACAGCGGTATCCAGGGGACAGACGGCTGGATGTTTGCGGTCATGGTGGAAGAAAATAAAATCATGGCCCCCGGCAATCAGATCCTGATCATGAGCGGAATTTTATTCGGACTGCTGATCCTTGAGTTCGTCGCCGCCTCCGTCGGCTTTTTCAAATTTAAAAAGAGCAGCTATGAAGCGAACATACGCCGGAAAGAAGACATCAGCTATTACACCTATACCGACCCTCTGACGAATCTGCCGAACCGCAGGGGAGTGGAAAAAAATATTTCCGAATGGATCAGGCTCTGCCGTGCGGAAAGTAAAAACGGAGCCGCCTTTTTCCTCGATATCGACAATTTTCAGTCGGTCAACAATACCTTCGGCAACGACATCGGGGATTCTTTCCTCGCTTCGGCGGCGGCCCGTCTGGCATCCGTGGAAGGAGAAAACACGCTGGTCGGCAGAATCGGCGGGGACGAGTTCACCCTGCTGATCTCCAATGTGAACACTTCGGAAGAGCTTGAAAGCTGCGCTAAAAATATTCTGCGTCTGTTTGAGGAGCCGTTTCTGATACATGATAATGTCATTCAGCTGACGTGCAGCATCGGCGCGATCCTGTTTAATTACCGGGAGATCATCGAGTACGACCGCTTCGATGAAATCATTAACCGCGGCGAATTTGTCCTGCATGAGGCGAAGAGCACCTCGAAGGGAAGCTACGCCCTGTTCAACGACGAATTCGGAATTACGATTGACCGCCGGCATCAGATGCAGCGGGAGCTCAAGCTGTCCATTCACAACGGTGAGCTCTGCTGCTATTTCCAGCCGCAGTACGACTATGAGAAGAAGACGATTGTCGGCTTCGAGTCCCTGGCCCGCTGGAACAGCGCCAAATTCGGGATGGTATCGCCGGTTACGTTCATCGCGATGGCGGAAAACACCGGCTTCATCAAAGAACTGGGACGGTTTGTCGTCGACCGGACGTTTGCTTTTGCACAGGACGTACAAGGCCGCGGTCTAAAGGTTTCCTTCAACACCTCCCCCGTGGAGCTGCTGCAGGCGGACTACGTGGACTATGTGCTGGAACGCTTCTCCCACTACGGGCTGACTTCCGGCAGCGTGGCGATCGAGGTAACGGAATCCACCCTCATAGAATCTTTCGACGTGGTCATTAAAAAGCTCGAAATTCTGAGCGGCCATGGAATTTCCGTGTACCTTGACGATTTCGGGACGGGATTTTCGTCCTTGACCTATCTGAAAAATCTCCCCATCCATTCGGTGAAAATCGATAAAAGCTTTATCGACGGGGTAGTAACTGACCGGGTGGGGCTCGATATTGTGGACATGATTGTCCGGTTGGCGAAAAGACTGAATCTGGAAGTCATTGCGGAGGGCGTGGAAACGCAGGCCCAGATCGACTGTATTTACAACTGCGGCTGCAGGATGATTCAGGGGTATTTCATCAGTCCGCCGGTACCCTGGGAGAAAGCGGTCGCGCTGTTGGATGGAGTGCATAAATAATGGACATACTGCGGGGTGAGATTGATTGATTTTGCCCCGTAGTTTTTTTTCTCTTTTGTGCTATAATTTGATTTAGAAAAGAAATTTTCAGTATTTTCCGCCATAAATAAAAATAATTTTTATTTATGAGCTTCAGCCGCCGCAGGAAAGGAAGAGGTTTATGAAAATTATCAGCGCACCGGATTATCAGAGCATGAGCCGGAAAGCGGCCAACATTATCTCCGCACAGGTTATTCTGTTTCCAAATTCGGTTTTGGGCCTTGCCACCGGTTCCACACCGCTTGGCGTATACAAGCAACTGATAGAATGGTATAAAAAAGACGATATCGACTTCTCAAAGGTTCACAGCGTCAATCTTGACGAATATTGCGGGCTGTCGGGCGAGCACGAACAGAGCTACCGTTATTATATGGATACCAATTTCTTCAGCCAGGTCAATCTTCCGATCGAAAACACGAATGTCCCGAACGGGCTCGCAAAGGATATCGACGCGGAATGTAAGCGGTACGACAATGTCATCACCAGCCTGGGCGGCATCGATCTGCAGCTTCTGGGCATCGGGCACACCGGCCACATCGGGTTCAACGAACCGGACGACGATTTTGACAAAACGACGCACTGCGTAAAGCTGAAGCAGAAAACCATCGACGCGAACGCTCGTTTCTTTGAAAACGCCTCGGAAGTGCCGCAGCGTGCTCTCACGATGGGCATCAAGGCGATTATGCAGGCGAAAAAGATTCTTCTGGTCGCCAACGGCTCCGGCAAAGCGGAGATTCTCTGCCGTTCGCTCTTCGGGCCGATCACCCCGGAAGTCCCCGCGTCCATCCTTCAGCTCCACAACGACCTGACGGTTGTCGCGGACGAAGAGGCGCTCGCAGTCATCCGCGGGAAGTACCCTTCCGCGATTGGGTAAATTTCATAGCGATTTTACAGGGTGGGCTTCGGTTCACCCTTATTTTTTGGTATTTTTTGTGCTATAATATAGTCAATTAACTTCAAAACCATCCAGTCTTTGCGGTCTGTTTTCCGTGCTGCTGCGCTATCCTCCTCGTCAGGCGCCAGCCTGACTTCGTCGTCTGCCTTACAGCACGAAAAATGTCCTCGCAAATCCTTAGCCATTTTTAAAGTTAATCGACTATAAAAGCAAAATAACAAGCGACATAACAGGAAAGGAAGAATATCCGTGAGTTTTGGAAGCAAAATTTTGAAATACCAGGATGCGATCATACACGATCTGGCACAACTGGTTGCCATCCCCTCCGTGCGCGGCGAGGCCGTGGAGGGAATGCCGTTCGGCAAGGCGCCCGCAGAGGCTTTGAACCGGATTCTGCAAATGGCCGCCGATATGGGCTTTGCCACAAAGAATGTCGGGAACTATGCCGGCCACGCGGAGTACGGAGAGGGGAACGAGGTTGCCGCGGTGGTCGCCCATATGGATATCGTACCGGCGGGGGAGGGCTGGGATACCGATCCGTTTACGCTCACCAGGAAGGGAAACCTGTATTATGGCCGCGGCACGGCGGACGACAAGGGAGCGGCGGTGGTCGCCCTGTATTGCTTAAAGGCTCTCAAGGATGAGAATATCAAGCCGAAGCGCCGCCTGCGGGTTATTTTCGGCGCGGGGGAGGAAACCGCGAGCAACGATCTTGAAATGTACCTGAAATCGGAGCAGATGCCCGTTATGGCCTTTACCCCGGATTCCGAGTACGGTATCTGCAACCGCGAAAAAGGGATCATGCGTTTGACTGTTTCCTCGCGGGAGCACAGCTCGGCGGTGGTCCGCGAATTTTCCGCCGGCACCGTTGTCAACGCCGTCCCCGCCAAGGCGAAGGCGGTGGTGATGTGTACGGACGAGGTCCTTGCAAAGCTCCAAAGCGCCGCTTCCCGTATGGAGGGGGATTTCAGCTTTGAAAAGACGGAGGACGGGACCGAAATCACCTCCATCGGCAGGGCGTCCCACGCCATGCAGCCGCAGGAGGGCTTCAACGCCGCGACCCATCTGATGAAGCTGCTGGGTGAAATCTTTTCCGAGGAGGAGCTCGGCGGGCTGGTCAGCTTTGTGAACAGGAATATCGGGACCGAGCTGCACGGAGAATCTCTCGGCGTTTATATGAACGACGAGGAATCCGGCCCCCTGACGCTGAACCTCGGACTTGCCGGCATTTATGACAGCTCCGCGTCCGTCGGGATCGATATCCGCTATCCGGTTACCGCAAAGGGAAAGGATATCTTTGCTTCCATCGCGGAAAAGGCTCTGCAGTACGGGCTGGAAACCACGCTGAATCAGGAGAACAAGCCGCTTTTCCTTCCGGAAAGCAGCCCGTTCATCACCCTTCTGCAGGATTCCTACGCGGCGGTTACCGGCAAGCCGGCGGAGCTCTACGCCACCGGCGGCGGAACCTACGCGCGTGCCTTTGAGGGCCGCGCCGTCGCGTTCGGCCCGTTTTTCCCCGACGAACCCGACCGCCGCCTGCACAATACGAATGAGAACATTGACATTGACCGCTTCATGGTTCACGCACAGGTGTGCCTGGAAGCAATGTATCGGATGCTGACGCAGTAAACGGAGAATACCGTTACCCGGCTTTTCGTAACGGCAGAAATTCCCGACAGGATGCAGCAAGGCCCGGATGGGCGTCGTCGGACGCTTCTCCGGGCCTTGCTGTGCGCAGGGGCGCAATCCGCCGCGCTAACGGGAAATCAGCGCGGGGTAGATTCTCAGAATCTCAATGATGGAACAGAATTTGTCCGAAAGGCTGACGATCAGCGCCTCCCTGCATTTCGGCGGAGTCAGCGTCAGCGGCCACATGTGCCTGACGATGATCTCCTTTTCACAGTCGTTGAGGGAAAAGTACTCCTCGGCGTTTTCCAGAGCGGTCAGAGGATGCTTAAAGCCGTGAAGGCCCTTGGGGTTCTTCGTCACGTGCCAGTCGTACAGAAAAAAATCATGCAGCAGCGCGCCCCGGATGATGCTCCGGCAGTCCACGTCCAGGTTCAGCTTCCTGCACAGCCAGTAACTGTAATAAGCCACGGAAATGCTGTGCTCCAGACACGAAACATTAGCGTGCTGAATAAACGTCCCCATCCGCTGGACGACTTCGGATTTCAGCAGTTCCAGGGAACAGTCCGTAAAATACTGTCGCTCATTCTGGGATAATTTCATTTTGCCATCTCCGTATTTACTATGGAATTACTCGAAATTATTCTTATCATAGTTCTTTTCTTCATCCATAGCAAGAGGAAATGAAAAAAATCAGCCGCCCTGCAGCGCAGGGCGGCTTTAGCGCCGTTATTCCTCCAGTCTGTTTGCGATTTTCTTCATGCACTCGTGACAGACATTATGGCCTTTAAACGAGACAACGTCATTCATGCTGTTGCAGAAAATACAGGCGGGCTCGTATTTCTTCAGAATGATCTTACCATCCTCATCAACAAAAATCTCCAGAGGATCCTTTTCGTTTATGTTAAGGGTTATTCTGAGCTCCTTTGGCAACACAATTCTCCCTAATTCGTCAACTTTGCGCACAATACCGGTAGACTTCATTTTATTCATCACCTTTCCCTTTAAAATCAGTGTTTGATTATTCAATTTAACGACAAAATTATAGTATATTTTTCCAAAAATGTCAATTAAATGCATGTTTGGAACGCAAAAAAATATGTGATAAGCGGAAAATTTTATGAATACATATAATACGGAACAATCCGGAAAGGGGTGAGCGCACTGCTGAACTATATTTGGGCGGGGCTGATCGTGCTGAGCGTCCTCTGCGCCGCCGTTACGGGGCGGATGCCGCAGCTGTCCGCCGGAATTATGAGCGGGGCGGCCGGCGCGGTGGAACTGGTCATTACCATGATGGGCATGATGTGCGCCTGGACCGGCCTGATGAAAATCGCTGACGCGGGCGGGATCACACGGATGCTGTCCAAGCTGTTTGATCCGCTGATGCGGCGGATTTTCCCGAATCTGAAAAAAGGGGGCCCCGCCGAAAAGGCGATCTGCATGAACGTTACCGCGAACCTGCTGGGCCTCGGCAACGCCGCCACGCCCCTGGGAATTGCCGCCATGAAGGAAATGGCGAAGCTGAACCCGACACAGACCGCGGACAATTCCATGGTCATGTTCGTCGTGATCAATTCCGCGTCCATTCAGCTGATCCCCACCTTTATGGGGACCCTGCGGGCCCAGTACGGTTCCCCCGCCCCGTTTGACATCCTGCCGGCGGTGTGGCTGACCTCCGTCTGCGCGCTTGCGGCGGGGGTTACGGCCGCAAAGCTGCTGGAGGGAAGAAAAAGTGGATAAGCTGGGCGTGTACGCCATCCCCGCCGTAGTATTCCTGATCGTGCTCTTCGGGCTGATGCGCGGCGTGCCCCTGTTCGACACCTTCGTCGCCGGGGCAAAGGAAGGCTTTTCTTCCTCCGTCTCCATCCTTCCCTCCCTTGTGGGGCTGATGATGGCGGTGTCCATGCTGAACGCCTCCGGTGCTCTGGATATCCTTTCCTCGCTTCTGGCGCCCGCCGCCCGTTTATTGGGCCTGCCGCCGGAGGTGATGCCGCTTGCGCTCATCAAGCCGGTTTCCGGCAGCGGCGCGACGGCGGTTCTGGCACAGATCTTTCAGAACAACGGCACGGAGAGCTTTGCGGGCCGCGTGGCGTCGGTGATGTCCGGCTCCACGGAAACGACCTTTTACGCGATCGCCGTGTATTTCGGCTCGGTCGGCGTCAAAAAAACGCGTCATACGATTCCCGCGGCGGTGACCGCCGATCTGACCGCTTTTGTGGTTTCGGCGCTGACCGTCAGACTGTTTTTTCATTAAGGACCGCCTATGAATGATCGTAAAACAACAAATCATTATGTCGTTGCGCTCGCGGGGAACCCCAACTGCGGAAAAACGACCCTGTTCAACGCCCTGACCGGCTCCACCGCCTATGTGGGCAACTGGCCCGGCGTAACCGTGGAGAAGAAAAGCGGCAGCGCCAGGTATGGGGGCGATACGCTGGAAATCGTTGACCTGCCGGGCATTTATTCGCTTGTGCCGTACTCGCCCGAGGAAGCGATCGCCGGAAGGTTCCTGGAGCGGGAAAGGCCGGACTTGATTATCGATATTGTCGATGCGTCCAATATCGAACGGAATCTGTATCTCACTACGCAGCTTATGGAGCTGAACATCCCGCTCGTCATCGCGATGAATATGATGGACGTGGTGGAAAAACGCGGGGATTCGGTGGACTGTGCGCTGCTGTCCCGGCTGACCGGCATTGCGGCCGTACCGATCTCGGCGTCAAAGGGGGAGGGACTGTCCGGGCTTCTGAAAGCCGCGGACAGCGCGGCGGGAAGGCCGGCCGCCTACCATTCTATTCCCAAGCCGGGGAAGGACTGCAAAGACCCGGATACGGCGCTGGCCGACGCGCGGTACCGCTACATAGAGGCCATTACGCGAAAAGCCGTAAAAAAGCACAGCGCGTCGGTCAAAAGCGTCTCGGAAAGAATCGACGGGATTGTGACCAACCGCTTTCTGGCCATTCCCGTGTTCTTTCTGCTGATCTTTTTCGTCTTTTACGTCACCTTCGGCTCCGTGGGCTCTTATCTGGTCCATGGCGTTGATTATTTGATCTCATCCTGTCTTTCTCCGAACGCGGACGAGGCGCTCGCGTCCGCCGGCGCCTCGCCCTGGCTGAGCAGCCTGATTGTGGACGGGATCATAGCGGGGGTGGGGGCGGTGCTGGAATTCCTGCCGCAGATCCTGCTGCTCTTCCTGCTGCTCTCGCTGCTGGAGGACAGCGGCTACATGGCGCGCGCCGCCTTTATCATGGACGCGCCGATGCGCCGCATCGGGCTGTCGGGGCGCGCGTTCGTACCGCTTCTGATGGGCTTCGGCTGTACCGTTCCGGCGGTCATGGGCACCCGGATTCTGGAAAGCGAAAAGGATAAGCGGCTGACCATCCTGATTACGCCGTTCATGTCCTGCAGCGCGAAAACCCCGATTTATTCCCTGTTTATCGCGGCGTTTTTTGTCGGCAGCAGACCGCTTGCCATGTTCCTGATTTACTTCTTCGGCATCCTCGTCGGCCTTCTGTCCGCGCTGCTGTTCAAAAACAGTATCCTGAAGGGGGACCCCGCGCCGTTCGTCATGGAGCTGCCGGATTACCGGCTGCCCACGGTGCGGACGGTCTGGCTTCACGTCCGGCGCCGGGTGGGCGATTTTCTGCAGAGAGCCGGGACCACCGTGTTTATTGCAACCGTGGCGGTCTGGCTTCTTCAGTCCTTTACCGTCGGGCTGCGGATGACCGGCGACAGCTCAAACAGCATCATCGCCGCGGTGGGCAGGGCGCTCGCCCCCGTTTTCACGCTCTGCGGCTTCGGCACCTGGAAACCGGTGGTCGCGCTTCTGACGGGGCTTGTCGCGAAGGAGTCCGTCGTCAGCACCATGAGCGTGCTGTATCCGGGCAGCCTGACAGACGCCCTGCGCGCGAACTTCACCACGCTGAGCGCATGCTCCTATTTGATTTTCGTGCTGCTCTACACTCCGTGCATCGCGGCGCTGTCCGCCGTACGCCGTGAGATGGGCAGCCTGAAATGGACGGCCGTCACGGCAATTTACCAGCTGGTCACGGCATGGTACTGGTCCGCCATGTTCTACCAGTGCGCTGTTCTGATCCAGAATTTATTCCGTAAATAAGCCCCGGCAATCTCTGCCGAGGCGTTTCGATACAGTTAGGTCGGTTTTCCCCTCTTTTTCGCCTGGAAAAACACGGTAAGACAAAAATCGCGCAAGTTAGATTATACAGGGAAAGAATTTCTTTTGCAATAATCGTTAAATAATTATCAATTTAGCATTGCATATTAAAAAAATAGTTGGTATAATTTGAGAATCAGAAACAGATGGGGAGTTACGAGGATGATTCTGACATTGGATATGGGAAATACCAACATAACGATCGGCGTCTACGACGATAAAAAGCTGCTTTTTGTCTCCCGTATGGCGACCGACTGCTCGCGTATGGAGGACCAGTACGCCATAGAGCTGCGGGATATTCTGGACATCCACGGCGTTGCGCTGTGCGATATTACGGGCGCGGCGATCAGCTCGGTGGTTCCGCCGCTCACCGCGTATATCGTGCGCGCCATCCGCTGCCTGACCGGGGTGGAACCGATCTGCGTCGGGCCGAAGACCAAAACCGGTATCCAAAACAAAATCGAACACCCCGAACTGACCGGCGCCGATCTCGTTGTCGGCTGTGTCGCCGCCGGCAGAATGTTCGACGGCCCGTGCATTGTTCTGGACATGGGGACGGCGACGACCTTTGAGGTGATGGACAGGGATAAAAACATGCTGGGCGGCGCCATTATTCCGGGCGTCGCGATCTCTCTGGACGCGCTGGCCCGCCGTACCGCGCAGCTTCCGCGCATCAGCCTGGAGCCGCCGAAGAGCGTCATCGGGAACAATACGATCGAGTGCATGCGTTCGGGCATCCTGCTGGGAACCGCCTGTATGATCGACGGCATGATCGGGCGCATGGAAGCGGAGCTCGGGGAGAAATGCGAGGTTGTCGCCACCGGCGGCCTTTCGCGTGAAATCGTTCCGCTGTGTAAACGCAGCATCCATTTCTGCGACACGCTTCTGCTTGAAGGCCTCAGAATCATTTACGAGGATAACAAATAAGACCCGTCGGGGAAACGGAGCCGTGCGGCGTTACACGGCTCCGTTTTTGCATACGAAAAAAGATAACCGTTCCGTGCGAAGCGGCGGTTATCTTTTTCACTCAAAGGAAGGGCTGACCGTCCTGGTACAGCATTTTTTTCTATTTTGGATATGCTTTGTCAGTCCTGTCAGGATTGGCGGTTATTTGTGATAGGTTTCCACAATATCCTTCACGGCGTCGATGACATACTGGACTTCCTCGTCCGTCATGGTGGGGTAGAGCGGCAGGGAAATCAGGCGGTCGAAATGCTTTTCGGCGTTCGGAAAATCGCCCTTTTTGCAGCCGTAACGGTCCGTGTAAGCGCTCATATACGTTACCGGGATGAAATGCACGCTGGTTCCGACGTTGCGCTCGTTCAGCTCGGTGATGAACCGGTCGCGGTCAATGGTCAGCAGCTCGGGGACGATGCGCACGACGTACAGATGCCAGCAGTGCGTCGTGTAGCCGGGGACATACGGCGGGTCCATCGCGTCGATCCTGCCGAACGCCTCCTGATATTTCGCGGCGATCTTCAGGCGCGCCGCCTGCATTTCCTCCAGGCGGGACAGCTGCTTTAAGCCGAGCGCCGCCTGAATGTCAAACATGTTGTACTTGAAGCCGGGCTCGCAGATGTCGTATTTCCAGGTGCCGCCCTTGGCGTAGCGGTTCCACGCGTTTTTGCTCATGCCCTGTCCGGAGAAGATGCGCGCCCTGCGGTCGATCTCGTCGTCGTCGGTGACCAGCATGCCGCCGTCGCCCGTGCACAGGTTCTTCGTGGCGTAAAAGCTGTAGGAAGCGGCTCCCGGAAGCCCGCTGCCGATCAGCCTGCCCTTGTAGCGGCTCCAGAGAGCGTGCGCGGCGTCCTCCGAAACAAACAGGCCGTGCCTGTCGGCAATCTCGTAAATCCGGTCAAGGTCGCAGACCTGTCCGCTGTAATGCACCGGAACGATCGCCTTGGTTTTCGGCGTGATCTTCTTTTCGATTTCGTCCGGGTCGATGCAGGCGGTTTTAAAGTCCACGTCCGCGAAGACGGGGGTCGCGCCCGTGTGGATGATCGTGTTCGCGGTGGAGGCGAACGTCATCGGCGTGGTGATGACTTCGTCGCCCGGGCCGATGTCCTTTGTGAGCAGCGCCACGTGCAGCGCCGCCGTACAGGAATTCATGGCGATTGCGTGCTTCGCGCCCAGATATGCGGCGAATTCGTTCTCGAATTCGTTGGTCCGGGGACCTTTGGCCACCCAGCCGGATTTCAGCGTGTCGACGACCTCGTTGATTTCCAGATCGGTGATGTTGGGCAGATTGTATGGAATGAATTTTTCTCGTTTCACGAACTGACTCATATTGTCATCCTCTTTTTCAGTTGATTTTCCCTTTTCACAGCAAATCCGTCTGCGGCTGTAAGACGGGATACGCTTCCGGCCCCAAAAAACGGGGAGAAACGGATATCAATTCTACAACTTAACTGGAAATGTTGCAGTATCAGTTTTACCAATAAATCAAAGTAAATGATAATACGATTGATGGTTAATGTCAACTATATTGCCCCGTGAAATATTGACTAAAAGCCCCGTTGGTTATATAATGTACAAGTTATAGCAGAATGATTTTTAGCTGCGGCGCCCTGTCGGTTCGGACGAAAGCGGAAAAATGTTTGCCGCAGTTTGTAAAGAATGGTGTTAATGTGAGCAAGGAAGATTTTTTTGTACATCCCAGCGCGTGTGTGGATGACGGCGCGAAAATTGGAAACGGTACAAAAGTATGGCATTTCTGCCACATCGGCGGCGGTTGCCAAATCGGCGAAAACTGCTCCATCGGGCAGAACGTGTTTGTGGCCCCGGGGGTAAAGATCGGCAGTTTCTGCAAAATCCAGAACAACGTATCCGTTTATGAGGGCGTGGAGCTGGGCGACTATGTGTTCTGCGGGCCTTCCATGGTGTTTACCAATGTTCAGCGCCCCCGCTGCAAATATCCTCAGCGCGGCGCGGCCTTTTACGCCCATACCCCCATCGGGGAGGGCGCCAGCATCGGCGCGAACGCCACCATCGTCTGCGGCCACAGAATCGGCAAAAACGCGTTTATCGCGGCCGGCAGCGTTGTGACAAAGGACGTTCCCGACCATGCGGTCATGATGGGCAGTCCCGCCCGTCAGCACGGATGGGCCTGTGAGTGCGGGGAGAAACTGGGTGAGGATTTCGTCTGCCCAAAATGCGGGAAAACATATGTGCAGGCCGAAAACGGCCTTCAGGAGGAAACAGAATCAATGGAAAAGATTGCTTTTAACGATCTTGGCGCGCAGTACCGCCATTTAAAGAACGAAATTGATAAAGGCATTGCCGATGTGATCGACGGCTGCCATTTTATTTCCGGCCCCCAGACGGAGGAACTGGAAAAAGAGCTCTGCAGCTATACGGGGCGCAAATACTGCGTCAGCACCAGCAACGGCACCGACGCGCTTCTGATGCCGCTGATGGCGAAGGGGATCGGCGAGGGCGACGCCGTGTTTGTTCCGGCGTTCACCTTTTTCGCTACGGCGGAGGTAGCCAGCTTTTTAGGGGCGACCCCCGTTTTCTGCGACGTGGACGAAGATACCTTCAACATGGATCCCGAATCCCTTGAAAAACAGATTAAAAGGGTGCTGGAAGAGGGCAGACTAAAGCCAAAGGCCGTGATCGCGGTCGACCTGTTCGGCCAGCCCGCCGATTTTACCAGAATCGAGCCGCTCTGCAAAAAGTACGGCCTTTTCCTGATGGAGGATGCGGCGCAGGGCTTCGGCGGCGCGATCGGCTCTCAAAAGGCCTGCAGCTTCGGCGACGTTTCCGCGACGAGCTTTTTCCCGGCAAAGGCGCTCGGCTGCTACGGCGACGGCGGAGCGGTTTTTACGGACGACGAAGAGCTGTATCGGCTGCTTATCTCCATCCGCGTACACGGCAAGGGCTCTTTTAAATATGAAAACGTGCGTATCGGTTTGAACGCAAGGCTGGACACCCTGCAGGCAGCCATTCTGCTGCCGAAGCTTCACGAGTTTGACAAGGAGACGCGGCACCGCAACTGGGCCGCTTCCCGCTATGCCGAGCTTCTGAAGGGCAAATTCCGGGTGCCGGTCTTAAAGGACGGATTTTTTTCCAGCTATGGATATTATACGCTGAAAGCGGAAAGCGAAGAGCAGCGTTCAAAGCTGATGGACGCGCTGAAGGCGGCGGGGGTCCCCACCATGATTTATTATCCCCTGCCTTTGCATCTGCAGAAGGTGTACGCGCCGCTCGGCTACCGGGAGGGCGATCTGCCCGTGAGCGAAAAGCTCAGCAAGACGGTTTTCAGCCTGCCGATGCATGGCTATATCACAGAAGAGGTTATCGATTATATTTGCACGACGCTGCAAAATATCTGATTTATGAGGAGAATTCAAATGTCAAACGTGAAAACTGAGTTGTTGAATAAAATTCAGGATAAGTCCGCCGTCGTCGGCATTGTCGGGCTGGGGTATGTCGGGCTTCCCCTCGCCGTGGAATTCGCGAAGGCCGGCTACCGGACCATCGGCTTTGACGTTCAGTCCCAAAAGGTCGATTCCGTCAACGCGGGCCGGAATTATATCGGCGACATTGTGGGCGATACGCTGAAACACGTGGTGGAAAGCGGAACCCTTTCCGCGACCAGCGATTTTTCCTTCATCAAGGGCGTGGACGCGGTGGCCATCGCCGTTCCCACTCCGCTGGACAAGTACCAGCAGCCGGATATCAGCTATGTGAAGGGTTCCACGGAATCCGTCGCCAAATACCTGCACAAGGGAATGGTGATCATTCTCGAATCCACCACCTATCCGGGGACCACGGAGGAGCTTTTAAAGCCGATTCTTGAGGCAAGCGGCCTCAAGTGCGGCGAGGATTTTTACCTTGCCTTCTCGCCGGAGCGCGTGGACCCGGGCAATAAGCAGTATAAGACGAAAAATACCCCGAAGGTCGTCGGCGGCGTCGGAAAAGACGGCACGGAGGTTGCCGCCGCGCTGTACCGCAATGTGCTGGAGGGCGGCGTATACGAGGTTTCCTCCCCGGCCGTCGCCGAAATGGAAAAGCTCCTCGAAAACACCTACCGCAACATCAATATCGGCCTCGCGAACGAGATGGCGATCATCTGCAACCGCATGGGCATCAATGTCTGGGACGTGATCGACGCGGCCAAAACAAAGCCGTACGGCTTTCAGGCGTTTTACCCGGGACCGGGACTCGGCGGCCACTGCATTCCGCTCGACCCGTTTTACCTTGCCTGGAAGGCCCGCGAGTTCGACTACCACACCCGCCTGATCGAGACCTCCGGCGAAATCAACACCGGCATGCCGGAGTATGTCGTCGACCGCGCCATGAAGGTCCTCAACCGCAATAAGACCGCGATGAACGGCGCCAGGGTGCTCGTTCTCGGCGTCGCCTATAAATCGGATATCGACGATTACCGCGAAAGCCCGGCGCTGAACGTCATCGAGCATTTAATCGAAGAGGGCGCGGATACCACTTACTATGACCCGTATATTCCGGAATACCGGCACAAGGGCGTTACGCACACCGGGGCAAAAGAGCTGACGGACGACCTGCTGAGAAACGCGGATATCGTCGTCATCTGCACGGCGCACGCCTGCTTTGACTATGACAGGATCCAAAAGCTCTCCAAAGAGGTTTTTGATACCAGAAACGCCATGAAGGATGTAAAAGACCGTTCCAATATTGAGCTTTTATAAAAGATTCTCCCCCGTTTCCGAAAAGTGACGGGGGAATTTTGTGTGGAATAAACAGGGCCGTTTTGGAAAATAATGTAATAAAGGAGAAGGATGATGAAGAAGCTTCGTTTTGCTTTGATCGGCTGTGGCCGCATTTCAAAAAATCATATCGCCGCGGCGATTGCAAACGCCGAAACCATGGATTTGGCTGTGGTCTGTGACCCGGTGCTGGAAAACGCCGAGAAAAAAGCCAGGGATTATCTGGAGGCGACCGGCGTCAAACCGGCTGTTTACGCGGACTATAAAAAGGCGCTGGACGAGCGGGAAATCGACTGCTGCGCCATTGCCACGGAGAGCGGCTATCACGCGGAAATCGCACTGTACTGCATCCGCCTCGGCAAGCATGTCCTGGTGGAAAAGCCGATGGCGCTGAGCACCGCCGACGCGGAGCGGATGATCCGCGAGGCGAAGGAAAAGGGCGTTGCTCTGGGCGTCTGCCACCAGAACCGCTTCAACGCGCCGATTCGGGAGCTTCACAAAGCGGTTGAGGACGGGCGTTTCGGCAAGCTGGTCAGCGGCACGGCCTGTGTTTTCTGGAACCGCGGGATGCCGTATTACGAGCAGGCCCCGTGGCGCGGCACCTGGGAACAGGACGGCGGCACGCTGATGAACCAGTGCATCCATGATATCGACCTTCTTCAGTGGAACCTCGGCGGCGAACCCGAGACCGTCATGGCCATGACCGGGAATTATCTGCGCGATATTCACGCCGAGGATTTCGGCGCCATTCTGATCCGCTTCAAAAATGGCGCGATCGGCCTTGTGGAAGGCACCACCTGCGTATATCCCAAAAATCTGGAGGAAACGCTGACCATTCTGGGCGGCACGGGCACCGCGGTCATCGGGGGGATTGCCGTCAACCGTGTGGAAACCTGGAACTTTGAGACCCCGGCGGAACAGGATTCCCGCATTGCCGCGCTGGCCGGCACGGACCCGAAGGATGTTTACGGAAGCGGCCACAATCTGCTTTACGCCGATTATATCCGTGCGGTCAATACGCACACCGACCCGCTTGTGAGCGGCGAAGAGGGAATCAAGGCCATGAAGATTATTCTGGCCGCCTACAAGTCCCAGAAAACAGGTCAGGCGGTTCCGTTTGAGGGCCTGAGCTTCTCCACGCTCGACATGGACGATTCCGACGTCCGCTGCCGCTGAGCCGGGGGAACGGAAGATGGAAATTGTAACCGTAGTCGGCGCAAGGCCGCAGTTTGTCAAGGCGTCGGTGGTATCGGCGGCGCTGAAGCCGGTCTGCACAGAGGTGCTGGTCCATACCGGCCAGCACTATGACCGCAATATGTCGGACGTGTTTTT
Organism: Caproiciproducens sp.; assembly: GCF_053840905.1. Classification (NCBI taxonomy): domain Bacteria; kingdom Bacillati; phylum Bacillota; class Clostridia; order Eubacteriales; family Acutalibacteraceae; genus Caproiciproducens; species Caproiciproducens sp. The sequence continues at coordinate 105,944 of NZ_JBNLXQ010000009.1, read as the reverse complement.
TGAGGAGCTTTCCATTCCCAGGCCGGCTTACAATCTGGGGGTCGGTTCCGGCTCCCACGGACACCAGACCGGCGAAATGCTGATGAAAATTGAAGACGTCCTTCTGGAGGAAAAGCCGGATATCCTGCTCGTTTACGGCGATACCAACTCCACGCTGGCGGGCGCTTTGGCCGCGTCCAAGCTGCACATTCCGGTCGCCCATGTGGAAGCCGGGCTGCGCTCCTACAACATGCGCATGCCCGAGGAGCAGAACCGCGTTCTGACCGACCATATTTCCAGATGGCTTTTCTGCCCGACGCGGACCGCGGCGGACAACCTGAAAAAAGAGGGCGTTACCGCCGGCGTTTCCGTCTGCGGGGACGTGATGCTGGATTCCGTGCTGCATTTTCTGCAGGTCGCGAGAAACAATCCGTCCAAAACCGCCGTTTTCGCCCAGCTCGGCATCGAGCCGAAAAACTACCGCCTTGCCACTCTGCACCGCGCGGAAACGACCGACGGCGGACTTGACGCGATCATTGCGATCTTCAGGGCCTTCGAGCAGCTTCCGCAGCTGGTCGTGCTGCCGATTCACCCAAGGACAAGGCCGCTCGCGCAGGAAGCGATTGAAAAGTGCGGATTCCGGAATATTAAACTGATCGATCCGGTCGGCTATCTGGAAATGCTGCTTCTGACCTCCAACGCCTGTCAGGTCATGACCGATTCGGGCGGCCTGCAGAAAGAGGCGTGGTTTATGAAGGTGCCGTGCATTACGCTGCGCGGGGAAACCGAATGGGTGGAAACGCTCAAAGGAAACTGGAACGTGCTTTCCGCGCTCACCACGGAGGACATTTACCGGAAGGCGATGCACACCGTTGTGGACGAGTCCGCGCACGAACAGATGCCGTTCGGCGACGGTCACGCGTCGAAGAAGATCGCGGATGTTCTGTCACGGGAAATGGGCGGGCGTCCGTAAACCAAGGCAATTCCCGTAAAAGGGTAAGAGGTAATTTATGAATATCATTTATATCAATCACTACGCCGGTTCCGACCGGCACGGAATGGAGTTCCGCCCGTATTTTATGGCGAAGCGCTGGGCCGCCGCCGGTCACAATGTGACGGTTGTCGCCAGCTCCTATTCCCATCTGCGCACCGTGAACCCGGATCTGCAGGGGAAAAAGACGATGGAGGAAACGCTGGACGGCGTCCGCTATTTCTGGATTGAGGGCCCCGAGTACCACGGCAACGGCGTGGGAAGAATCAGAAATATGCTGTCCTTTCTGCACGGCCTTTATCGATACGCCGATCAGATCGCCGCGCAGGGAAAGCCCGACGCGGTCATTGCGTCCTCCACTTATCCGCTGGACATCTATCCCGCGCACCGGCTCTCAAAAAAATACGGGGCAATGCTGATTTACGAGGTGCACGACCTCTGGCCGCTCAGCCCGATCGAGCTCGGCGGCATGAGCCCGCGCCACCCCTATATCATGCTGATGCAGGCGGCGGAAAACTACTGCTATAAAAACAGCGACTATGTCGTTTCGCTTCTGCCGAACGCGAAGGAACATATGGTGGAGCACGGCTTGAAGCCCGAAAAATACATCTGTATCCCCAACGGGATCGTCAAAGCCGACTGGGAAAAACCGATGGCGGATCCGCCGGTTTATTACGAGCTTTTAAAGCAGTTCCATGACGAGGGATATTTCCTGATCGGTTACACCGGCGCGCACGGAATCGCCAACGCACTCGACAGCTTTGTGCAGGCGGGGGAGAAGCTCCGCGGCAAAAAGATCAAGCTGATTATGGTCGGCCCCGGCCCCGAGCGCGAGCGCCTCGCGCAGCAGGTGATCGACAGGAACCTGCGCGATGTCGTGGAGATGCTTCAGCCGGTCAGGCGCGACCAGATTCCGGAGCTGCTGGGTCAGATGGACGCCCTTTACGTCGGGCTGCAGCGGCAGCCGCTGTTCCGTTTCGGGGTCAGCCCGAACAAGCTGATGGATTATATGATGGCCGCAAAGCCGGTCATTTTTGCGATTGAGGCCGGAAACGACATGGTGAAGGACGCCAAATGCGGAATCTCCATTCCGCCGGAGGACAGTTCGGCCATCGCGAAGGCGGCGAAAAAGCTTGCCGGCCTTTCCAAAGAAGAGCTCTGCGCCATGGGCCGCCGCGGCAGGGAATACATCCTGCGGAACAATGAGTATGACGTGCTTTCGCAGAAATTCCTCGACGTATTCTCCATGCCCTGTGAACCCAAAACAAAATAGCCGATTGTTTTTCTGAAACAGAGAGGGCAGCCGATCCGGCTGCCCTCTTTTATAGTCCGAGTTCTTTGATTTTGTCGCGCAGCTTGATGAAATCGTCAAACGCGTCGGGTTTGCTGCCCGGGTTGCGCAGAAGCGCGGCGGGGTGGAGCGTGGCCATCATCAGAACGCCGTTCCGTTCAAAGAAAACACCGTGTTCCCTGGTGATTTTAATGTCCGGCTTGATGATTTTCATGGCGGCGATGCGGCCGAGGCAGACGATGATTTTCGGGCGGATCAGCGCCACCTGGTTGCGCAGCCAGCCGATGCACAGCTCCTGCTCTTCCGGAAGCGGGTCGCGGTTCTGCGGCGGCCTGCATTTGACGATATTCGCGATGTAAATATTTTTGTGCCGGTCAAGGTCGACGGCGTCCAGCATTTTGTCAAGCAGCTGCCCGCTCCGGCCTACGAACGGTTCCCCCTGCAAATCCTCGTTTTGGCCGGGGCCTTCTCCGATCAGCAGCACGCTGGCTTTCTCGTTTCCGACACCGAACACAACGTTGGTCCGCCCCGCGCAAAGATCGCATTTACGGCATTCCAGACAAGCGGATTTCAGTTCTTCCCAGTTATCAAACAATGCGGTATCCACCTTCCTATTTGAATCCTCTTTGATGACGGCATGACAACCGTTTTTTCTCTTACAAAGATGTGATGGCGCCTGCCATGTTTCCCTGTTCTCTCAGGCGCCCGAAGCTTCGCTTCAGCTTGCGCCGTAAGGCTATTATAGCATGAATGCCGCAAAATCGAATGCTGCTGCGCGGAAAATTTTACGGGAAAGACGAAAAATTTCCCCTGCCGTCCTACGCGCTGCGGCAGGGGAAAACTGTTCTGTGTGAAAAAGTTTCTTGCCGCTCCGGGATTAATGGATTTCATCCTCGGCGAAGCCCGCCATTTTGTCCGAGGAGGAACCGGTTTGGTTGATCTTTACTTCCACGCGCCGGTTCTGTGACCGTCCTTCTTCCGCTTCGTTGCCGGCTACCGGATGGTAGTACGAATACCCCGAAACAATCATTTTGGATTGTGGAAGATTGCATTTGCTGGAAAAGAATTTCAGTACCGCGATGGCGCGGTCGGACGAAAGCTCCCACGCAAAGTAATTGTTCTGGGATTCATCCCCCGCCATGGCGGTATGTCCGCTGATCTCTATGGAACCGATCTGGTCGTCCACGCTCAAAAGAAGGCCGCCCATATATTGAAGGATATCGAAGCTGGATTCTCTCATCGTGGGGCTGTCCGGATAGAACAGCACGTTGTCCTTAAAACGGAATTTGATAAATCCCTCTCCCTTTTCGAGCAAAATAGATTCGGAGTAACCGCTTTGATTGATTTTTTTCTGAATGGATTCATAGATCTCGTCAAAATCCTTACTTGCCGCTTGATTTGCCGCTTGGCTCGCCGTCCCGCTTACCGTCTCCTGAGCGACGGATGCGCTGCCGGCGGCGGCCTGTCTGCTTTTTTCCAATTCGGTCCTGATGCTGTAGTTTTGCTGAGATACGGCCATCATGGCGAAGGAAAACAGGATTACAAAGATCGCCAGCAGGTCGGTCATCATGTCGCTGTAACTGGTCAGCCAGGCGGGAGCTTCCTCATCGTTTCCGCCTTCCGGCTCGTCCTCATCGAAATATTTTTCATCCTCCGGCATGAGTTATTATGCAACCCCCTTCATCTTCAGTTCGCGTATCTGCTTGCTGACCGAGCCCATTTTTTTGACATCCTTTTTCGTCAGGCAGGAAATCATATTTTCCTGAATAGTCCTCGGATTTTTTCCTTCCATAATCGAGGTCAGCCCTTCGAGCAAAAATTCTTTTCTCAGCGCTTCGTCCGCGCTCATTACCTTGAGCCTTTTTGACATCGGCATAAAAACGACATAGGCGATAAAGGCGCCGTAAAAGGAAGTGACCAGTTCGATCGCCATCAAGGGGCCCAGCTTGGTCGGGTCCTCCAGGTTTTCCAGCATGGGAATCAGGCCGATATACGTTCCAAGAAGGCCCAGGGAGGTCGAGGTGTTTGCGATCATATCCAGCATGGCGTGCCCGTCCTGATGCCTTTTTTTAGCGAAATAGATTTCCGACCGGAGAGCTTTTTTGAGGACATCCTCGCCGACGCCGTCCGCGATCAGCAGGATCCCCTTCTGAAGGAACTCGTCGTCGGCATACTTGGGGGCAGCGTCTTCAAGAGCCAGAAGCCCTTTGCTTCTGGCAATCTCACTGAGCGACACGATCGTCTGAATGTCTTTTACAAAATCATACTGCACTTTTTTGAAGGATTTTTTCATGACCCGTCCCAGCGTTTTCAATTTGTTTGGCGGGAACGAAACGACAACAGCGCCTGTTGTGCCGCCTACCGTAATGAATACAGAAGGCCAATTCAAAAAGGAACTGAAATTCCCCGACATCTTAATAGAAAAAACAATACAAAAAATCCCGATCCCAAATCCAACCATGGTGGAGACGGCTGTTTTCTTCATTGAAAGACCCCCTACGAGCTAAAATTTCCCATTATTTTCTATATCGGACAATTTGTCGGATATTTTAGGGGAATCAGCCTAAATATCATGATTACACAGCCAAAACATAAGAAAATGTGACCTGGTCGCCGTTTTTCCGTTTACTTTCCTTTTTAAGGCGCTTTTCAGGCAATACGCCGTGTTTTGTGGATCGAAAGGAATTCCCTTCTGACCGACTGTTGTCGCCGGTCAGAAGGGAATTTTCAAAGGGCGGTGTCAGACGTTGCCCTTCCGGTAGAGGTAGTAAGAGTATGCGGCCGGAATCGCGCACAGCAGAACGATAGCCGTGAGCATCAGCCATGAATAGGCGGTAAACGCGGAAACGGCGATGATTATCCCGCCCGCGATCCAGACAAAACCGGCCAGCCGGTGCGTTTTTCTCCAGTTTTCCTCGCTGGCCAGCGTCCACGGCAGCTTGATTCCCACCGTATAATTCGGTTGGCATTTGGGAAGATAGTTGCCTAAGACGGCGATCATAACACCGACAAGCACGGTGATCAGCACGCTGATGTTGAAGTCCCTGTACAGCACCTTCGCAATGACAGAAGCCTGCGTTACGTTGGCGACGATGACGATCAGCCATCTGGAGATCAGCTTCATCTGCGGGGAGCGGTCGATATTTTGCTTTTTCGGGTCGGCGGAAATGCTGAAATTTACAAATACCGTGCAGATCAGAAGGATGGCGGGAAGCCCGAACGCGGCGAAAAAGCGGGAGGAATAGCCGTTGGGATTTCCCTGTATGTCCCAGTGCGTGGGCATCGTCTCCGGCAGCCGGGAATAGAAGGCCGCCGACAGAAGGAAGGGAAACACCGCGGCCAGCCAATACAGATATTTACCGATTTTATTTTTCATTGCATACATTCTCCTTATCTAAGAAAACCTTGGAACCAGTTCAGGACCTCTTCAAAGACGGACAGATTCAATTCATAGTAGATAAATTTGCCGGATTTACGGTCCGTAATCAGATCGGCGTCCTTCAGTATGGCCAGATGATGGGAAACCGTCGCGCCGGTCATCGGGAAGTGCTCTGAAATTTCCCCGGCGGGCAGCGCCCCGCCCTTCAGAATATTCAGGATTTCCCTGCGTGTCGGGTCGGAAAGAGCCTTAAATGTTTCAGGAAACGACACAGCATCAGTTCCTTTCATTTAGAAATTTATCTAAATGTATAATAGCACGTTTCCTTCCATTGTCAATATGGATTTTCAGCAACGCGGGCGGGGGGGATTCAAAAAATAGAGGTTGTCTTTTTTAACGGGATCGTTTATAATAGGATAGTCGGAAATGAGAAGCAAGGCAGAAATGCATGCAATAGGATATGCAGGCGGGCGGGCTCTGTACGGCGGGACGCCATGAACCATGTCAGGCGGGGAACCGAGCAGCATTAAGTGGACTGCCCCGCGCGATACAGGCGGTCTGTTCGTCTGCATATCCTGATGCATGATAAACCGTTTTATGACGGTCTGTCTTGCTTTCAATTTGTCTGGGGGTGGTGTTCGCGTGTATCAGGTTCTGTACAGGAAATGGAGGCCAAGGGTGTTTGCCGATGTTGTCGGCCAGCCGCAGGTCACCGTTACGCTGAAAAATGAACTGACGGCGGGCCGCATTGCTCATGCGTACCTGTTTACCGGTTCCAGGGGAACGGGGAAAACCACGTGTGCGAAAATCCTGGCCAAGGCGGTCAACTGCCTGCACCCGGCGGACGGCGACCCCTGCGGCGAATGTGAGATCTGCCGCGCCGCGGACGCCGGTTCGCTGATGGACATTGTGGAAATCGACGCCGCCAGCAACAACGGCGTAGACAATATCCGCTCTTTGCGGGAAGAAGCCAATTTTACCCCGGCGGCCGCGAAATACCGGGTTTATATTATCGACGAGGTGCACATGCTCTCCACGGGAGCGTTCAACGCGCTGCTTAAAACGCTGGAAGAGCCGCCCGCCCACGTCATCTTTATCCTTGCGACAACGGAAGTACACAAGCTGCCCGCGACCATTTTGTCGCGGTGCCAGCGCTTTGATTTTCGCCGCATTCCGCCGAAGGAAATCGCGGAGCGCCTTACTTATGTTACCCGGCAGGAGGGCGCGGAGCTCGACCCGCAGGCCGCGCTTCTGATCGCGCGCCTGGCGGACGGCGCCCTGCGCGACGCGCTGTCCCTTTTGGATCAGTGCCTGGGCCGCGGCAAGAACATCACGGTGGAAGTGGTGAACGAGACGGCCGGTCTGGTCGGGCGGGAACATCTTTTTGAACTGACCGACGCCATAAAGGAACACGATTCCGGCGCCGCGCTGGAGCTGATCGACCGGCTGCACAATTCCTCCAAGGATATGGCGAGGCTCTGTGAGGAGCTGTCCTCCCATTTCCGGAATCTGATGCTGATCAAAACCACGAAGGATGCCCACAACATGATCGCCGTACCCGACGCGGAGTACGAAAGCCTTACAAAGCAGGCGCTTTCCACGCCGCTGCCCGCCATTCTGCACGGCCTGGATGCCATGCAGTCCGCGCTGGAACGGATGTACCGGGGAGGGGACAGGCGCGTCGAATTTGAAATGGCGATGATCCGCCTGTGTTCGCCGGAGCTGGATTCCACGCCGGATGCGCTGATTCGCCGCATAGAGGCCCTTGAGCGCGGAACGGCTGTTTCGAAGCCGAAGCCCGTCAGGGCGGCGGAGCCGGAAACGAAACCAAAGCCGGAAGTGAGGGTACCGGAAAGCCCGCCCGCACAAATGCTGCCGGAGGAACCGCCGGAGTCTTCCTTTGAAAGGCCGGACGATTCCGTCGCGGAACCAAAAAAGGAGATCGGGGAGCTGCAGAAGGACGCGAAGCGCCTTTCCGAATGGCCGGAGATCCTTCAGATCCTGAAAAATTATTCCCATACCATTGCGGCCGCGTTCAACGGCTCCGCCGCTTATATCAGCGGCGCCTATGTGCTGATCGACGCGCCGAATGATATGGCGTTCCGGCTGCTGAGAGAGCCCGCCCAGCGTGAAAATATGCGCAGGGCGATTCAGCAGGTGACGGGCAGGACCTATAAGCTGGGCCCTTACAAGGTCCGTGAAAGCGAAAAGGAAACGGATCCGCTCGCGCAGCTGGCCGGGCTGGCTGAGAGCGAGGGCATTCAGGTTATCAAAAAATAAAAAGATTTACAGGAGGAGTTTGATATGAAAGCAAGATTGCCGCAGGGATACGGCGGAGGCGGAGCTTCCAATTTGCAGCAGCTGGCGCGCCAGGCCCAGAAGATACAGGAGGACATGGATCAGGCGACAGCCGAGCTGGAAGCAAAGGAATATACCGCAGCGGCCGGCGGAGACGCCGTAAAGGCAACGGTAACGGGTAAGATGGAGGTAAAGGCCATCGATATCAAACCCGAGGTCGTCGACCCCGAGGATGTGGAAATGCTTTCCGACCTTGTTTTGGCCGCGGTCAACGAGGCGCTGCGGGCCGCCGCCGCAGACAAGAGCCAGCGCATGGAGAAAATCTCCGGCGGCATCAATATGCCGGGTATGCTTTAACGATGTCATCCTATAACGTGGCGCCTTTGTCGCGCCTGATTGAGCAGTTCGAGCGGCTGCCCGGCATCGGACATAAGAGCGCGCAGCGGCTGGCCTATTATGTGCTCGGCCTTTCCAAAGAGGGCGCGCAGAATTTCGCAGACGCCATTATGGACGCTCACGAAAAAATACATTATTGCAAAATATGCTGCAATCTGACTGACCAGGAGCTTTGTCCCGTCTGCCGCAACGCAGCGCGGGACAAATCCGTCATCTGTGTGGTGGAGGACCCCCGCGATGTAATCGCGCTGGAGCGTACCAACGAGTTTAACGCGACCTATCATGTGCTGCACGGGGCCATTTCCCCGCTCAGCGGCGTCGGTCCGGACCAGCTCTGCATCAAGGAGCTTTTGGCGCGCGTGAACAACGGCGAAGTGAAAGAGGTCATTATGGCGACCAATCCGACCGTTGAGGGCGAGGCCACCGCTATGTATATTTCGCGCCTTCTGAAGCCTCTCGGCGTCAAAGTGACGCGGCTTGCCTACGGAATTCCCGTGGGAGGCGATCTGGAGTACGCGGATGAGGTGACGCTGACCCGCGCGATTGAGGGCCGCAGCGAGATGTAGCTGACAGAATGCTTGACAATTTTCAACGAGTATGATATGCTCATATACCAACATCGTGGACGGGGGGCTTTTTTAGATGGCAAAAGACAATTTAAAAACGCTGGCGCAAAATAAAAAAGCCTTTCACGACTACTTTGTGGAAGAAAGCATGGAAGCGGGCATCGAGCTTCGCGGAACAGAGGTCAAATCGCTCCGCAAGGCGCAGGTAAACCTGAAGGATGCGTGGTGTTCCATTGTCAAGGGAGAACTTCTGATCAACGGAATGCATATCAGCCCCTATGAACACGGCAATATTTTTAATCAGGACCCTATGCGGGTGCGGCGGCTTTTAATGCACAGGCGCGAGATCATGCGTTTGTTCGGGCTGGTCAAGCAGGACGGTTATTCGCTGATACCGCTGTCCGTTTATCTGAAGGGGTCCATGGTCAAGGTGCAGGTCGGTTTGTGCAAAGGCAAAAAGCTTTATGACAAACGCGCGGATATGGCGGCGAAATCCGCAAAGCGGGACATCGACCGCGCGATGAAGGAAAAGAACCGGTAAGAAAAATATTCTTGTATTTTTTTCTTTGGAATGCGTGTATAATAGGATAAGGTAAACAAGTTTACTGTCGGTTAAATATGGGGATGTAAAGGTTTCGACGGGGATTGTGAGCCTTAGTAAGCGAGTAGCGGCGCGGAACCGCTTTAAAAGCCGCAAACTTAAAAGTAAACGACAACAATACTGTTGCTTACGCAGCCTAATTAGGCTGCCGTCCTTACCGGGTACACCGCGGCCCGGATAAGGGCGTCGATTAGCGGTGAACGTGAACCGGAGAACGCCTTTACCCCGGTCATGACCAAAAGGCTACTGAGCCGCAGGGCCTGCCTTTGGGCGCTGCGGGGAGGGAATGTAAAATCAACGGCTACACTCGTAGAAAGCTTTGGTAAGTGATTTTCGGACACGAGTTCGACTCTCGTCATCTCCACCAATGAAAAAAGGCACCCCCGTGAGGGGTGTTTTTTTTCGTTGAAGGGGGTGCCCACAGCGAACTCCGGCGCAAGTCGGGAGCAGCAGAATTTTTAAATTTACAAATAAAAAAGGCAGGGACTCGCGGAACGCGGGCAGAAATTGTACCGCCCGACTCTCGTCATCTCCACCAATGAAAAAAGGCACCCCCGTGAGGGGGTGTTTTTTTTCGTTGAAGGGGGTGCCCACAGCGAACTCCGGCGCAAGTCGGGAGCAGCAGAATTTTTAAATTTACAAATAGAAAAAGGCAGGGACTCGCGGAACGCGGGCAGAAATTGTACCGCCCGACTCTCGTCATCTCCACCAAATGGACATTACACGAACACCTATTATTTCAAGGGCGGCTTTGCCGTTACGGTGTGGATGTAAGGCCAAGCAAAAAAAGCCATCGAGGTTATTAACACCTTGATGGCTTTTTTGTTGCAGTTTTCGCTATATGCCAGTATAATCTATATTATAAGTTGTTAGAGAAGAAAATTGTATGGGAAATAGAATGATACATGTTGCTGTTTCCAATGGGTATTCATAGCCACGCTTTTCCCAAATAATTGAAATCTATTTGCTCCTTAATGTTATACTTGAAGCAAAAATCCCCCCTTTGAGAATCAGGAAAACATAAAACGATAAGGAGATATTGCAATGTCAGAAACATTGATTGCAACTCTTATTGGTGCAGGAGCATCCCTAACAGTTGCTGTGGTTACGCTGATTGTAAACGCGTATATCGAGAAAGGCAAAAGCAAATTAGAGATGCGGCAAAAAGAATATCAATCAAAAAGGGAGCACCTAAATGAAGTTTATAAAAAACTAATCACGATAATTAATCTCTTTCCCAACTCATCGCCAAATGATGTTTTAAGGTGGGTTGAATATCCTCCCAATTACTCTCTTGAAACTTTTGATGCCGTTATTAAAATTTTGGATTACCAGATTGACGATTACAAAAATCAATTAGGCAGTGCGAATATAGACTATGAGCAAAAAAACAATATTGAAGTGCAAATATCAAATCGGGAGTATTCCAAGAAACAAATCTTTGAAATTCGTGAAAAGTATTTTAATGCACGAGATAAATATAAATCATTTTGTGAATCCGACAAAGTGATCTTTGATCTCTATGCAGGGCAAAATGTTAGAAACTCCCTTGTGAGTTTTGAAGTTGTTATTCATAATGTTTTTATATCTGGTCAAAGAGTTGGAGATGCGGACGATCCATTAAATAACAGTATAGAAATATGCCGTAGAAATCTTATTGATAGTATTAGAAATGATATTGGGATATCTTAAGCATCTACCGGATTTTTCCGTTTGTAATGCATTTTATACGGTGCTAGGAATTATAAAGATTCAACAGGATGCTTTGGACATTATACAAGAGTCTTACATTACTGCATTCAGTAAGTTGGATACATTAAAGGAGAATGCATCGTTTATTAGCTGGCTTAAGATTATCATTGTAAACAATTGCAAAAAGAAACTGAAAGTTTGAATATGGGAATCAATGGGAGGTAACGGAATGTCTGATATCAAATTATACTCGGTATCGTCCGGCGTCATAGAGCTGTCGGCATTTTCCATTCCGCTGGAACGGGAACTGCAGACTAATAATTGAAAAGAATATGCCTGTTTTCTTCGGAGTGACGTTTCTAAAGAGCGAGTATACCATCACAAACGGGCGGATAGACAGCTTGGGGCTGGATGAAAACAACTGTCCTGTGATTTTTGAATATAAGCGGAGCCTGAACGAGAACGTTATCAATCAGGGACTGTACCTATTGCAACAATTTTTAGTTTTCCATTTGAAGCATTTCTAATAAAGAGGAACACACGAGGTATTGGAATATGTACAGCCGTATAGTATAATGGAAAGCTGTAGTTTATCCAATCTTAGTTGAATGATAACTAAAAATTAGACCGATTTTATTTGCCTACACCAATCTCTAAACGATAATACAACACGCTGAAAATCTTCTTCATTGGGTAAATATCCATTATGCGCGGCAATATTTCTGACTCGTTCTAACTCCTCAAATCTAAGCTCAACAAATTTAATGTCCTTAACATATGGCAGAAAATCCGGTTCATATTTTCTGATAATGGAAAGCAAATCACCCCAGTCGATGTAATATAAGGGATTGCATCCTCGCGGTGTTAGCCACTTGTGCTTTTCTTCCAATTCAACCCTTGACTTAAGCTTGCTTTTCTGTGAGGTGTTAGCAGCTGTATCCCACCAGCTTTCACCAAGTTTTCTTGATAGCACTCGCGTTATAAGTGACCGAGCAGAATTTTCGTAACAATTTAAAATGGCATATAATTCGGCCATTTTCTGTGCTTGCTCAATTTCTTCCTTGGACAAATATGGTGTCTCATATATCCCGGCTAAGTCTTTAATTTCAACGTATTTCTTCCATATGTATCCAAAATTGTTATCAAAACTATTGAGTGCTGTTAGTGTGAGTTTGTACGTGTCAGATTTATTGCCTTTACATACATTCTTGCTTTTTTGAAAAGCAGCTTTTGCACGTGTAACATTTATTGGAGGCAGAAATGCATCTTTGAAATAATGATTTATTGTGGCAATAGTTATATCACTTTCGCCTGTCTTTTTAAAGTTAAACCATATAATAGCTTCAGCCTGTTGCTCTTTTACCTCGAGTTTAAGAAGGCATTCCTGTGCGAATGTCTGAAACATTTATTTCTGTCCATCCTTTTTGGGAAGATCAAATTTGACGAAATCTTCTCCTGTATGATGAAGGTGGAAACCATCATCATTACTAATTATTTTCCCATCGATTCCTAAGTTTGACAGCACGGAGGATATTCTTGTAGGAACCTTAGCATCAACAGTTCTTAGACCAGTATAGATTTCATCTTTGGAGAAAGCGTTCTTATTTGCATTGTTTTTTAACCAATACATTATCACTAATATTTGTTCGTTTTGGCTTTTAGGGTTCTTGTCAGTATAAAACTTTCGGAAATCTTGTCGTTGAGTCTCCTCAAGCCCTAGTTCAACCATTTTCAAGCTCTCTGGCTTTTTTGATGATGAAGATCGCTTTTTCTTTGAGCCACCTTTGACATCTTCTACTGGAGGTAAGTTGTCTTTTGTCTTATCAGAATTTTCATCGTCTGGAGAGTTTTGAGTATCATTTTTCTCATTAGGTTCATCTGATACTAGTTTTTCGTGAACTTCTACCATATTAGGAACAAAAGACTCCAACTTGCTAAATATTGTATCTAATGATTCTGCAGGCGCTTGAATTAAAATTTCACCAGTTGTGATGTTTAATTGGATAGTTACATTTTCAGCCATGGTACGCCTCCTGCTTTTTTTATAATAATATAATAGCACTATTTAATTTACAAATCTATGCATTTTTTGACATTTTTTTACTTCTTTGTACTACTTCCATAAGCATTGTAAATAGTGGTCAAGGTTTTCATACCTTGGCCACTATTATTATTCTGCCCTATTTTTCGTTTTTCCGTTCTTGCCACTCGAAAAATTTTTTTTGTACCTGTTCATTGTCATAAAACTTGCGTATCTCCGGCACAAGGAATCGGGCGAAGGATTCAATCACGGACTGTGGCAATTCCACATCATAAGGATTCTGTGGTTTCTTAGGCTTTTCCATCGCCTATCCCCCTTCTGTGAAAGGGCAATCCCTTGTGTCCTTGATTTCCGTCCAGCCATCCAACACCTTTTGGCGTGGTGCAAAATATTCCCGCGTGGTCATTTCGTCATACTGGTTAATGCCGGTAAAATGCACAACCTTGTGAATACGGCGTATAAAGGCGTTCCAGACCGTAGGAGTATCCAAGCGCACATTGGCATATTGGTATTCCAAGGGAATGTTGCTGATAATGTACGCCTTTGTATAGCACGCCACACGGTTTGCATACCGGCAGGGCAGCATAAGCGGGTAGCCGTCCAAAAGATTGTTCGTATCCTGAATTTTCAGACTGGATGAAAATTCATCAAAGACAATCACATCCTCACTTTGGTATTTATCAAAACACCCATGCTGATAGCCGGTTATCCGACACACATTTTCATAGCCATACCGTTCCATAATCAGTTTTGTTTTTCCAAGACCCGTAGCGCCATATATATAGGTTGTTTCAAGTATGCGAAAGGTATCACGGCATTGCTCTGCAATCAGTTCTTGCCGGACTTGCTCCAAAGTGGAGCGATAGCGCATTAAATGGGTTTGCGAACGAATAACATCCATTGCGCTGTGACCGTCCTCAAGCATGGCTAAAGCCATGTCCCAGTCGGTGCGTTGACCGGGATTTTCTGTCGGCAGTTCTCCCCATTCCTCAAATGTGCCGGGAATACTGGTATCGGCTTTTTCATCTTCTACCCATTTTCCATTTTTTTGAACATATGCCCGATTTTCTTCGGAAGTGCCGCAAGCCGGGTCAATATGTGCTGTCGGGAAACAGCCTTTGACGGTGGAAAAGCGAACTGCGCTATTAGCTACAAAGAATACATGAGTATGCGGGGTTTGTTCCTGCAAGCCCTGTTCGTCAGCCATGCACCAGTATTTTAGCTGCATTTTACTAAGCACCGCACGGATTTTATCGTGTGTCCATTCAGCGCCGGGATTATTGATTGTCAGCAAGTATTTTCTATGTCGTGTATCTTTTTTCAAAGGTTCTCACTTCCTTTGTGTAATAATTTCGCTATGATGGTAAGAATTTGATTGGTACAGAGGTGTCTGGGTAATACTAGCCAGACACGCTCGCCCGCCTTACGCTTCGCGCGGCGGGCGAGCGTGTGCGTTTCTAAGACAATGCCTTTACGCATATCTGTCGCATTCGTTCTGAATTTTGTACCGTTCCTACCTTGATAAAATACAGTTGCGAAGCTTGAAGTAAGGCAACGCCTTCACTCTTTTCAAATATACGGCCTTTGGCTTGCTCCATGAAATCAGGTAAGAGCATTTCATAGATACTCTTGATAGCCGCGCCGAGAACGATTACAACGCCGTAGTTAAGGCGTGAACCAGAAGGAAAAGCAACCGCATCAGGACGCTGCATGGTGGTAATCAAGCGTACAGACAGGGAACGTCCAAGCAGCAATATTTCGCTTACCTTGTTCATCACCACCGCCGCCGCTTTTTTATCCTCATTTACGAGCGACAAAACATCTGCCATGTATTCTTCCCAAATCAGTGTAATGGGATGGTTGCTTTCATCCTCTCCTGATTGCCGGGCGTTCAAGCGGGAATATACAACATCCAGCGCTTGCAGCGTGGTTTTGTAGGCATAGTAACGGGAGCAGCCCCGCAAATATGCAAAGCTATCATCCCCTTTGTATTCCGCGAAATGATATTCTCCCGATTCTGCAATAATAAGCTTTGCAAACAGGGCATTTTCAAAATAAGATTTTCCCGACCCGGACATGCCGCAAATGAGAATATGACTGTTGGCAGCAGGAGAAATGTCGGTGGTTATGGAAATTTTAGCCTCATAACCGTTCCATGCGTCCAAATCGTAACCCAGCGTCAGCAGCTTCGACGCGTCAGAATTCATCATACAGCACGTCCTTTCTTTGTGTTTCGGCTCCGGGTGCAGCAGTAATGACAATGATAATGCGGTTTCGTCCATTTCTGCCGCCGTACTTGATAGGCTCCACAAAATGGACGTTAAGCGCGTCCTGTATTTCCGTACGGTGCGTTTCCCATATTTCCATAGCCACACCAAGCGAATAGAACTCCATTACGCTGACCTGTACGCTGACCTGTGTATTTTTGATACGCTTGCATGAAATCAACGCCGGGGCATACCCGTAGCGGTTGGCAAGACCGATTTGCAGCAGACTGTTTTCAACCGTCCTTGCCCGGAATGGTGTTCCTAAAAGGAGCAGTAGCCCAACCAAAAACAGGTTGAGGCCGTGCCCGGCAGAAGCGGGATGCACCAGCGCCACAGGCAGCTCGCCGGCGTTCCATCTGCGAATACTCTCTGGTGTGTCAAGCTGGGAGAATGGGATGTGGAGTTTGTGCAGCCGCTCGGAAATTCTGGCGAGATCGTGCTTGAACCAATAGGCCACAAGTACCGGCTTGCCGTTTGCCGCCTCAATCAAATCCTCCAGCGCGTCCAGCTTTCGGTCATGAATATGAATTGTATCGCCGACGTCGTCATAGACAGCACCGTTTGACATCTGGGAGAGCTTATTGGACAGTGCGGCGGCGTTGGCCACGGTGATATCGCCGTCCGGGAGTTGCAGCACGAGGTTGTCCTTCAGATCGTCGTAGCGTTCCTGTTCTTCCTCGGAAAGCTGCACCTCATATTCGCTGCTGACGAGCTCCGGCATCTGCAGGTGATCTGTGGACTTCATGCTGATCGTGATATCCGCGATTTTGCTGTAGATTGCCTTTTCTGCGCTGGGCAGCGGCTTATAGGAGTAGATGATCTGACCGTTTCGCTTATCCGGCATGAAGTAGTTGGTGCGATACTGCCCAATGAAGCGGCCGAGGCGTTGACCCATGTCCAGAAGCCGGTATTCAGCCCACAAATCCATGAGGCCGTTCGCGGAAGGGGTACCGGTCAGCCCCACAATGCGGCGGACGCACGGGCGGACCTTCATCAGTGCACGGAAGCGCTTTGTCTGATAGCTTTTGAAGGATGATAGCTCATCCACCACCACAGTATCAAAGTCGAATGGTACGCCGCTGTCCTCAATAAGCCATTGGACGTTCTCGCGGTTAATAATGCAGATGTCCGTCTGTTGTAGAAGCGCCGCTTTGCGTTCTGTCTCGGTTCCAACCGCCACTGCGTAGGTCAACAGCGACAGATGGTTCCATTTCTGGATTTCTGCCGGCCATGTGTCCCGTGCCACGCGGAGAGGTGCGATCACCAGAACGCGGTGAACCTCGAAGTTGTCAAAAAGCAGATCATTCAGGGCAGTCAGCGTGATACTTGTCTTGCCAAGACCCATATCCAGCAGAACGGCGGATACCGGATGTGTTTCGATGTAGTCGATGGCGTAGGTTTGATAGTTATGTGGCTGCCTTCCGGGATCACGAGACTGGCATGATGGCCGCCCGGCAGATCCACGTCAAAGTCGTCGTTCTCCAGAAATTCGGTCAGATTCATGCTGCCGGGAAAGAGCTCAACCTCGACGGTGGTAGTGCCGAAGAAGAAGCGTGCCGCGTCCAGTGCCTTGGTGTCAAAGTACGGGAAGATGGAATTGACCAGCTTTTTCATGTCGCTATAAGCAGCTGCGTCTGTCATGCGCGTGATTGGAAAAAGGATATGGAATTTCGGCCGGGCAGGCTTCCCGTTTTTCTCCCGCATGTTGTAGCGGCTGTAATGGACCGCGAAGTAGACATTCGGAAAAGCCGCCGCAACGTCAGCTGGAAGGATCCAGTCTGACGGGTCTTCGGAGTGGTCGTTGTCACAGTCAACAGGTAGGCAATCCGCTCCGAGGAAGTTATCGCCGTTTCTGTAGTTGTTTTTGTACTCGGCGCAGACGTAGTCATGGCAGACCGCTGCCCGCAGGCTATCCACATCCGTGACCTCGGTTTTATTGGGATAGGAGCAGTTGCCGGGATTGCCGACGATGTCGGCGCTATAAAGCGTAAACATCAGTCGTGCACCTCCTTTGCACCATCCTCCAGCACCTTGGTAATGAATTTGAGCGCCGTGATGATCGTTTCAAGCTCACAATCGCCGCCGAGCGTGATTTTGAGACCTTCGCTGCCAAACTTGTCCCGCGTTACATGGACATCCATCTCTGTGGAGGCCAGATCTTTGATACGGAAGTAGGTGCGACTCCCGTGTCCGCCGTCACCACCCTGATAGCCGTTCGTACCGGCTTCGACTTCGAGAATATTGGCGCTTACGATTTCGCGCTTGTAAGTAGGAACCTCTATACCGCCGATGCAGCGCAAACCTTCAGTGATTGCAAACATCTTGTACCTCCTCTAAATTTTTGGTGAAGTAGCGCAGGCGGTAGTTTTTCCACCTGGCTCTTTTGATTTCTGCCGTCATACCGGCTGTGATGTTGCTGCCGAACACCCAGACCTCCGAGCATTTGCTCATGAGCGCGTTTCCAAAGAACAGCCCCAGTTCTCGTTCGTCCGGATCGGCGTCATTCAGGAATTGTGGGAACAGCAGATGCGGCGCAATGGGGATGTAGCCCTTGTCCACCGCAAAGCGGCTGTAGTTCCGTGCAGCCTTTATGTTCCTGTCAATGTCCCCGGCATACGGAGAGCAGATGTAAACAATTGGCCGGAAAGCGCGGATTGCGCGTTCCTCTTTCTCGATCAGAGACAGGGCTTCGTAGGCGGTTGGGTCAATGTATCCCTCGCAATTGCGTTTATCGATACTCATTGCGAGCCTCCTTTCCGGACAGGCTATAGCCGCCCATTTCTACTACTCGCTGGACGTGACAGCTTGCTTTTGACGATAAAACTCAGTCTTTTTTATAAAAATCCGTCTCGTATCCATCGGCGCGGAGTAAGAGCCCCTTCGCCCAAGGCGGCGTCCGGCCCATCTGTTCGCAGACCGCCTGCAGAGACATGCGCGGATTGGCTTCGATGACCAGCTCATCATGGATATGCATCACGATGGAGCAGTTCCGAAGTGTCTGCATGGCATAGCAAAGAATGTCACGCGCCGTGGCCTGCACGACGTTTTCCACGAATTTTGGGCCGTAAGAATCGAGTCGTTCCCATTTTTTCGTGCCGCCGATGCCCTCATATGTAATACACTGGCCGCCGAACTTGTTCTCACCGATACGCGGCTTCACATAGGAAAGCCTCCGGCCGGAGGGCAGCGTGATAAAAAGCATCCCGCTCTGACAGGAGAACACGATTCCGTGCGTACTGTTGGTATGCTTATTGCGAACCGCCTCCATGGCCGCGCGATCTACATCCCACCAGAGCTTCACGATATTCGGGTTTGACTGCCGCCACGCATCGACCAGAGGAGGAAGCTCATCCTCCGTGAGGCCCATTTCAAGAGCGCCCATCGCTTTGAGCGCACCAACCGAGCCACCGTAGCCGAGCGCCAGTTCCGCAATTTTGCCTTTTTGCCGCAGGTGGCTGTTGATGCCATGCTTCTCGACGGGGACCTTGAACATCTGACTGGCGCTGGCGCAGTAAATGTCACCGCCCTTGGCAAAGACCTCCTGCCGCCACTGTTCGTCGGCAAACCACGCGATGACACGAGCTTCGATGGCGCTGAAGTCTGATACGATAAATTTGGCTCCGGCTCTTGGCACAAAAGCGGTGCGGATAAGCTGTGAAAGTGTATCTGGGACATCTTCATAGAGAAGCTCCAGCGCGTCAAAATCTCCGCAGCGCACAAGAGCGCGGGCTTGTTCCAGATCGGGAAGATGGTTCTGAGGCAGATTTTGCATTTGGATCAGTCTGCCGGCCCATCGACCGGTTCGATTCGCACCATAAAATTGGAACATCCCACGGGCGCGGCCGTCGGCACAGACAGCGGTCTCCATTGTCTGATACTTTTTAACGGAGGATTTGGCAAGCTGCTGCCGCAGGGAGAGCGCTTCGCCGAGCGGTTCCGGCGCGGTCTTCAGCAGTTCGGCGACGACCTTTTTGCCGAGCGTATCGGTTTCGAGACCGTTATCTGCAAGCCACTGCTTCATCTGCTGCACCGAGTTTGGATTGTCCAATTCGGTCAGCTTCTTCATAGCCGTGGTGAGCTGCTGACGGGAGCGACCGTCCATATCGATTGCCTGTCTGACCAGCGTCATATCCAGTGCGACACCACGGTCGTTGATCTTCTGATCGAGGTGGTATTCATTCCATACGGATTCCGGTACCGGGAAGTTTGCGAGCCTTGCCTGTATTGACATTTCCGTCTCGACATCACGAAGGTTATATTTCTTGAACATGGACCATTTTTCTGGCGCATGATAGAGATAGTTGCGGGTACGGCCGTCATTGGACTTCGTTGGCGTGCAGGGCTGACAGAAATATTTGATGAGGTCTTTGCCCTCGGTGAGCTTCTGCTTCTCAAGCCCCAGCACAGCACCGACGCCTTCCAATGAAAGCGGCAGGCCCATTGTGGCAGCCCAGATCATGGAGCAATGCCACTGAGCAGGATCGAGATATTCCCCGGTCGGCAAGCCAAGATAATGGGACAGACAGATCCGTTCAAAGCTGGCGTTGAAGGCCCACTTCGTTACAGCTTCATTGGTAAGCGCCGCCGTGATTTCAGACGGGAGCATTTCACCGCAGGCGAGGTCGATGGTTTGTACAGAACCGTTGTCGGCACTGTAGCCGAACAGAAGAATCTCAAAATCAGGAACCTCCACATATTTGTAAACACCGCATTTGGCAAGCGGTGCACTGCTATAGGTCTCAATATCGATTGAGAGTGTTTTCATATTCACCGCTCCTTTCAGATACCCAAAAGGGTGGCAGGATTGCTCCCACCACCCACGGGTCAGACCTTACTTGTTGAACTGCTCCATGCGTTTCTGGTGGTACTCTTCATCACGGGCGGCACGTTCCTTTTCAAGCTGGAGCCTTTCGGCCTCCCACTCGGCGTTACGTTTATCACGTTTGTGGTCTTCGGCGACATCAATAACCGAGCGGACAATCCAGAAGACCGCCAGAGCAAGGTAAAGGTTGAGAAGCAGGATGCAAAGAATCGTTGTGGTTTCCATAGTCGTTTTTCTCCTTAGTTCAAAAAGTCGTCGTCGTTGTCGGATGCGAAGTCGTTTTCAGCACTGGTCTTGCCGCCAAGAGGCTCGCCGGCGCGAATGAGCTGCAGGTTGTTGAGGCCGCAGGCAATGCCCTTGTTGCCGTTGCTATTGAAGGCATACAGGTTGATGCTGGCGCGGCCGTACACACCGGAGTAGACTTCGGAGCGGGTCAGGACCGGATTGCGGTCGGCATCCACGATGCCGGGTGCGGTTGCGGAATTGGCGTTGATAAAGTAAGCGTTGGCGTAGGCCGGATCGTCCGGGCGCTCGACGTCACCGTCACGCAGCGGGTTCTTGATCGCGGCCAGAGGCGGCACGGTCTTGCCGTTGCCCTTGAGCTTTGACTCGCCCTCATGGTAGGCAGCCTCGATGGCGGCCTTCAGCTTGGCGACGGTCTTAGCGTCGGACTTCGGGATGATGAGGCTGACGGAGAACTTCGGCTCCCAGACGTTGGCGTAGGACCAGCGAGTGTCGGGACCGGCGATAACTTTCATGGGGTTGTTGACCTTGTTCGTATTCGTAGACATATGATTGTCCTCCTTAATTTTCTTTGAAATCGGATGCAGCCGTAGACATTGCCGGACGTTTATCGCTCTCCGGCACGAGCGTTGGTTTGCCTTGTGGCTTTTCAATGTAGGGGCTCAAAAGCTCGTCAAAGCGGGATTTTCCGAGCAGCTTTTGCATAGCCGTGACGCCGAGTACCTTACGCTCATATGGATCAAAGCCTGCATGCTCAACAACACCGGCAGCAACCGCGTCATTGATGTACTTCCTGTTGGAACGGCCCTCGACCAGCTTCCAGCCGCTCCACTCCTTACCGCTGATCGCCTGCTGCAGGGCATATTCCTTGATGTCAGACGCCCATGCGACGAGCTCGTCCACCTTGGCGAGAATTTCTTCAATATCCTCATCCGTGAGAAGCGGCGGGAGCTTGAACTCATACTGTGCCAGAGCAAGATTGGCTTCGGCGCGGGCGCGGCAGTCGGTCTTGGCTTTACAGAAACCGCACCATTCGCCGCAGAGAAAGTTGCCGTCGCCGGCAAACGCGAGTTCGGCGGTGGGCTTCAGCACCTCGTCGGCCCAGCGGTACAGTTCATCTTTGGAAAGTTCATAGGTGCTGACGTTGTCCCGACGCGGCTGGTAAATGGTCATACTGATCGTGTCGATGTCGTAGATTTTGTCGAACAGCTCCAGCGCACCGAGTGCGTAGCACATGAGCTGCGGATTTTCCTTCGCCCGGACGAGTACGCCAAGCCCATGCTTGTAGTCGCAGATTTTGAGAGTACCGTCCGCGATGATGAGCGCGTCCGCCGTGCCGAAGCCGCCCTCCACCCAGCGGGAGAAGTCGACGCGCTGCTCAATGAGCACTACCGGATCAGCGCAGACCTGCTTGGTGGCTTCCACCTGTTCGAGTACATAAGCGGCGTAGTCTGTGGCGCAGTCGTTCATTTCCTCGTTGTACCAGTTCAGGTTCTCGGTCGGGTCCTCGGCCGGAAGTCCCAGCGCCTTACGCAGCTTGTACTCGCACAATGCGTGGGCGTTGGTCCCCTCGGCGGCGTAGTCGCTGCCTTTATCCTCATAGCTTTCACAGAGTCTGGCGGACGGCGGGCAATGGAGCCAACGGTCGGAGCTTGAAGCGGAAAGCACTGCGTGTCCTTTAGGTGGCATCCTTCAGCGCCTCCACTTCGGCGAGCAGCGCCTTGTAGCTTGAAGGGTCGAGCTGCGAAAGCCTGTTGGCTCCGTACTTCTGAAGCAGCGAGCGGATCTCGGCAGTGTGCCCGGCGCGGGACTTTTCCGCGAGGACGGCCCGCACATCTTCCAGTTTCAATGCCGGTTTGGCGGCTGGCGCTTTAGTAACAGGCACCGTCGCTGTGTCATCAGCAGAACTGAAAGCCTTGGCCAGCCAATTTGCTGCGTCGTTAATAGCGGCAGCGGTATTCCGTAGATCTTCGATGGTAGTAGCCGTATCGCTCATTTTGCTCATCTGCTTTTCCTCCTTCCATGTGTTGGCTCTGATTGGCAAGTATCGTGAGTTTTCTCGCCAGACGTTTGGACACGACGCTAATGGCTATCAAGGTTTCGATCAGATCATCGTCTGCAGCGTGGGTCCGGGTATCGGTTTCGTACATCTCGTTCACCTCCAGTCTGAAAGCGGTTTTTCTTGCTTTCATAACTCGCTGGACGTGAAAGAGTCGTTTTGACGAAGAACTCGAAAAGAACTTCAAATTTTTCTTTTCTGCTGTTCGGCACGCAAAGTGGATTTATAACTTTTTACAAACATTTTCATTCTGATAAATTGATATTCGACTATTATTGCGTTATAATACTTGATGTAAAAGTGTATATGACACTCACGCAGATAGAAAAAGCCGCAGGTATAAGACCCTGCGGCACTGCGGAACAGAATATGGAGGTCAATAGCGTGAGCGAGATTAACATTGAAAAATGGTCCACCCTCAAGGAAGTGCAAGAGTATCTTGGTGTTGGGCGAGAAACCATTCTGCAATGGATCGCAAAAAGAAATATGCCTGCCTACAAAGTAGGCAGGTTATGGAAATTCAAGCTGTCCGAAGTTGATAAATGGATTCGTTCTGGCGGTGCGGCAGATAATTCGGAAGCATCTGAGGAAGAGGAAATAAAGTGAATCCGTTTTATTGGACAGCAATAGTGATTAAATTATAGTGGGTACATGGAGTGAATGATATTATGGAAGTCATACCCGACAAGGTTGGTGAGGTGGAGTGATAAAGCTCAATGGATATCCTGTTGAGCCGGTTTTGAAAATCCTATTAGAGGACAAGACCACAAAACAGAATATTATCTTTGCCACAGATACCTATACAGAGGATAACCCGCAATGCACCGCAGAAAGCGCCATGACAGCGGGACTGCTGCTGGGTTTTCAAGCCTGCCCCATCCAACCGCGAGTAGCAAAAGCAATGGAAGATCAGCAGGAACGCACGAGAAAAAAAGCGGAGGTATTTACACCGTCATGGGTCTGCGCTCTCATGAACAATCACTGCGATGACGAATGGTTTGGCAGACCTAATGTGTTTACCACGCTGAACGAGCAGGAGTGGCAGGTCAGTGAGGGGAAAATCCTGTTTAATGGAGGAAAAGGCCGGACATGGAAAGACTATGTGGATTCCCGGCGCATAGAAATCACCTGCGGGGAAGCGCCGTATATTGTGTCGCGGTACGACACGACCAGCGGCGAAAGCATTGAGATTAAGAACCGTATCGGTATACTGGATCGCAAGCTTCGCGTTGTTGGTGAGAACGTAGCGGACGAAGCGGAATGGATGAAATGGGTAATCCGCGCGTACCAAAGCGTTTATGGATATGAATTTCAAGGCGACAATCTGTTGATTGCGCGGATCAATCTGCTTGAGACCTTTGTGGACTATACGGAAGACCGCTGGAACAGGAAACCGACCGTCCTGGAACTGCGGAAAATTGCAAATATCATCAGTTGGAATTTTTGGCAGATGGACGGTATCTCCGACACGATCCCCTACGGCGTTTCAAAGCAGGAAAACGAGCAACTCAGTTTGTTCGATTTCATTGTGGACGATACAAAAGAAGAAATGAACGAAACACCGGCATGTCGGGTTTTCGATTGGAGAAAAGATCGGTCAATTCCGTATACAGATGTAAAGCGAGGGAATGAAGAATGAAATTTGACTTTTGTATTGGAAATCCGCCCTATCAAGAAGAAGCGTCAGGTGCAAGTACCAGTGATAAACCAGTGTACAATATATTTATGGAAGCTGCATATTCTGTGGCGGACAGGGTGGAACTAATCTCTCCAGCACGCTTTCTCTTTAACGCCGGTGCAACACCCTCAGCTTGGAACCACAAGATGTTATCGGACAAACATCTGAAGGTTCAAATGTATGAAGGTAATAGCCAAAAAGTCTTTCCGTCTGTGCTAATTCCAGGCGGCGTGGCTGTAACTTATCGTGATTCACAAGCAGATTATGGTGTTATTGACACATTCACACCTTTTGAAGAATTAAACTCGATTTTGAATAAAACAAGAAAACATCCTGGGTTTGAGGGCATGAATAGCATTGTTATATCGCGAACATCATATCGCCTCACAGAGAAAATGCATCAGGATCATCCAGATGCAATACAGCAGCTTAGCGATGGTCATGCATATGATATGTCAACAAATATCTTTAGACTTTTACCAAATATTTTTTATGAAACCATGCCCAACGATAGCAATAACTACATTCAGATTATAGGGCGCGATGGCAACATGCGATGTTATAAATACATCAGGCGGGAATATGTCAATACTGTTTGTAATTTGGATAAATACAAGGTATATATTTCTAAAGCTGATGGTGCCGCAGGTACTCTTGGACATCCAATTCCTGCACGGATAATTGGAAAAGCAGAAATCGCAAAACCGATGGTTGGTTTTACTGAATCGTTCATTGGGATTGGATTGTTTAACACAGAGGAGGAGGCAAGCTCCGCTCAAAAGTACATTTGTAGTCGATTCGCCCGCGTATTGCTTGGAGTTTTAAAAACTACGCAGGATATTACGCCCGAAAAATGGAAGTGGGTACCCCTTCAAGATTTTACAGACCAATCCGATATTTGCTGGTCTGTTTCTATTTCCGAAATCGACCAGCAGCTGTACAAGAAATACGGCTTAACAGAAGAAGAAATCAGCTTTATCGAAACTCATGTAAAGGAGATGGCGTAATTGGCTAAGCTTCCGGTCAAAACAACAAAAACTGTCGTCCCGATGATATACGCCTACACTACTCCCGGTGTGACATATCATGAGGGATGGACAAAGATCGGTTATACTGAACGAGATGTGACCGCGCGAATCAAGGAGCAAGTCAGAACCGCCAACATAATTGCCAATGAGGAATGGCGCGGAACCGCCATCTTTGATGATGGGAGTGGTGAAGTTTTTACCGACAAGCCCTTCCATGCCTACCTTGCCAAGAAAGGAATACAAAGGTGTGACCCGCAGCCAGACGATGAAGGCTGTCCAGAATGGTTCAAAATCAGCGGTAAAGATTCGCATCAAGAATTTTCAGAGTTCAAATCGAATCGAGGTATTTTACACGCCATCGGCACCGCCGCCCCCTACAAACTGCGCGACGAACAGCGCAAGTTTGTGGAAGACACAAAAAAATATTGCGAGACGCATGAAAACGGTGAAGTCCTTTGGAATGCAAAGCCTCGCTTCGGCAAAACGCTTTCCGTATACGATTTTTGTAAGCAGATCGGAGCGCGGAGCGTCCTGATTGTCACGAACAGGCCCGCCATCGCAAATTCCTGGTATTCAGACTATGTGGAGTTCCTTGGCGATGAATCCGGTTATCGGTTTATCAGCACAACGGATTCCCTCAAGGGAAAGCCATTTGTTCTCACCCATTATGAATATCAGCGGAGCACCACCGACGATATGAAGGGTTACATCGAATTTGTAAGCCTGCAGGATCTCAAGGGGTCAATCTATTTCGGTTCTGGCCGGCATCTTACTGACAAACTCAAAGAAGTGCAGGATAACGATTGGGATGTGCTGGTCATAGATGAAGCACATGAAGGCGTAGACACCTATAAGACCGACGTGGCGTTTGATCACATCAAACGCAAATTTACACTGCACCTTTCCGGCACACCTTTCAAGGCATTGGCCAACAACAAGTTTAAAGATCAGGCTATCTTCAGCTGGACGTATGCCGACGAGCAGGCGAAAAAGCGCGATTGGGACAGCTCCAGTGAAGAAGAAAATCCCTATGAGGACCTCCCAAAGCTCAATTTGTTTACATACCAGATGTCCGAGATCATCAGGGATGAAATTGAGCAGGGCGTTGAGATCAACGGTGAAACGAAAGAATACGCCTTCAACTTGAATGATTTTTTTGAGACCAAGAACGGAAAGTTTGTCCATGAAAGTGCCGTCGATAAATTCCTCGATGCGCTTACAACGCAGACAAAATTCCCATTCTCCACCGAGGAACTGCGCAATGAGCTGAAGCACACCTTCTGGTTGCTTAACCGCGTAGACAGTGCAGAAGCGCTGGCGGAAAAGCTGAATAATCATGAGGTGTTTAAAAAATACAAAATCGTTTTGGCAGCCGGTGACGGCAAGAGGGACGACGCCGATGAAACGGCGAAGTCCTTTGACCGGGTAACAGAGGCAATCAAAAACAACGATAAAACCATTACGCTTTCTGTCGGGCAGCTCACCACAGGCGTCACAATCCCTGAATGGACTGCTGTACTTATGCTCAGCAACGTCAGAAGTCCTGCGCTTTATATGCAGGCAGCATTCCGTGCACAGAACCCGTGCATGTTTTCAGATGGCAAGCACTTCTATCGCAAGGAAAATGCGTATGTGTTCGACTTTGACCCGGCGCGGACGCTAACGAAATTTCAGGAATTTGCTAACGATCTATCATCCAATACCAAAAATGGGCACGGCGACAGCGAGACGAGGGAAGAAAATGTCCGCACACTGCTGAACTTTTTCCCCGTCCTTGGTGAGGATGAGAATGGTGAAATGATTGAGTTGGATGCAGAGAATGTCCTCTCTATCCCTCGGAAGATCAAGTCTCAGGAAGTCGTCAAGCGCGGCTTTATGAGCAACTACCTCTTCCAGAACATTTCAAATATTTTCGGTGCGCCGCAGGAAGTTATCGATATCATCTCAAGCTTCACGCCTGTTCAGGAACCGAAAAACCTGGTCAATGTAACACCTGAAACTGCGGATGAGCTCTCAATCGACGAAAATGGCGATGTTAATCTAGATGATGACTACGTCATCGGCGTTTCCTCTGAAATATTCGGTGATAAGATTTACGGTACCATTGAAGGCGAAATACAGAAAGCTGTCGATAGCGCGCACGCCGCAGACAGCGAAGAAGCGGGTCGGAGCAGCATTGACCAGTTCAAAGATGCGTTCAAGGCACAGACGGTCAAAGGTATCGTGGATATTGCAAAGGAGCACTATGCCGATGATATCCGCGCCTCCGATAAGAAGCAGATCGAGCGCGATTTGAACGGCAGATCCGAAAAAATCATTGATAAGGTGTTTACCGATTATGAGATCCAGCGCCGCATTATTGAAAAGGAGCACCGCGAAGCGCTGGACAGCCGCAATGAGAATACGAGCGTGGAGGACGTCCAGCGGGAGTTCGAGCAGCGGCAGAAAGACGCGACCGCCAAGTTGCAAGAAGAACTGTCGACCACAATCAATGACTTTGTAAAAGAAGCCAGTGAGGATGTTGTCCGCACTGTCGAGACCAAGGTTAAAGAGCGTGAAAAGGACAGTATTGAGGATAAAATCCGCGACCATCTCCGTGGCTTCTCACGCACAATCCCGTCGTTCTTGATGGCGTATGGTGATAATACCGTTACGTTGGCGACATTTGACTCTGTGATTCCCAATCAGGTGTTCATAGAGGTTACCAGCATTACGCTGGATCAGTTCCGATTCCTGCGTGACGGAGGCAAGTATAAAGATCCGTCAACGGGCGAAGAAAAAGAATTCCGTGGCAACCTTTTCGATTCTGTCGTGTTCGATGATTCTGTTAAGGAGTTTCTGCGCCTGAAAAAGAAGCTGGCTGATTACTTCGACGAGAAGAGCATTGAAGATATTTTCGATTACATCCCACCGCAGAAAACAAACCAAATATTCACACCGAAGGTCATGGTAAAAAAGATGGTGGATATGCTGGAGACAGAGAACCCCGGATGCTTTGATATGCCGGGCAAAACCTTCATCGACCTCTACATGAAATCTGGCCTTTATATCACAGAAATTGTGAGGCGGCTTTATCAAAGCAATGAAATGAAGCGCCTGTTCCCTGATAAGGAAGAGCGACTGAAGCACATCTTCGAGAAACAGGTTTATGGCCTTGCACCAACTGAAATTATTTACAAAATTGCCACAAACTATATCCTAGGCTTTGATGATGAAATTGCAATTACAAAGCACAATTTCCGTCAAGTTGACGCGCTACCTGCGGCAAAGGAAGGCAATCTGGGGCAGTTGTTGGATGAACTCTTTGGCGAAGACGCACCCACTGACAGCATTTAGAAAGCTCAGGCAGTAAAAAAACTTTCCGGCTACCACGGTCGGTAACCGGAAAGTTGCTGAAATGGGTTTAGAAGGTATCACCGTATTCCTCACGGAGCTGGGCTTCGGCTTTCTTGATCCGGTAAAGGAAGGTTGTGCGCGGGACGTCGATGATATCTGCAATGGCGCTGTCGGTATAACCTACAAGGCGGAGTTCCCCGATGCGGCGTCCATCTGGAAGCAACTCGTCCAGGCGTTTCAGAAGCTGCTCAAAGATGATGCGGTCGATCACGATAGAGTCGAGGTCGGCTGATTCATCTGGGTGGATATCACCCAATATCTCCTGCTCGTAGTCGAGCGAGAGGCTGTCGCCAGCAACGTGAAACCTGCAAGACGAACAGTCGCCTTCGCAAAGCCACCACTTGTTTCCGGCGCAGGAACAACAGTCGTGACGATGAGCCTTCCTGAAGGTGCTCCAGATTGGCTGATAGTAGGCGTCGTAAACGGCCTTGGTGACGGGGATGCGTTGCTTGGTGCTGGGGATGTAGATAACGTACTCTTTGGTTTGCTGCGGATTGTCATTGATTTGCATGATTTTTTCCTCCTGCGATTTTGTTGGGGAGATCACAGGAAGAAAAAGGCTCCTGTGATTTCCTCACAGGAGTCATTGAGAAGTAGCTCTTGTCGCCTTTCACGTAGGCGTTTTAGTCGCTTTTGTCGCTTTAGTAGGTATTTTGAAAAGAGGAGCCAATATGGAGAAAAACGAATACTACAGGCTGTGCGGCGGTACCTTCTTCGTATTGCTCGCCGATGCCAGAAAGCCGGCTCTCAGTAAAGCAGAATGCTATGATGGGAAGCGCAGCGGAACTACCGAACCGGAATTGCTTCTAGCTTTGGCAAAAGTGGTCACCCCGGATTTGCCAAAACCTATGGACACTGAAACGAGGACTATTAAAGACAACACGCGGGACTTTAAGGCGTGTATCAATTGGGGCGGCCGGTTTATCCGCTTCGCGATGCCGGTGTCAGAAAATCATTTGACGACAGAGTGAAACGGGCTTACCAAATTCCTCTCGCGGAAATGACGCACTGCGTTGATGATTTTCTCGATGTACATACAAGCACAAAAAAAGACGAGTACCTGATTAAGGCACTCGTCGAGGTGATAGCGCAGGATGAAAATATCGATCCCGGGCAGAGTTTTTATGTTTGCGAAGACGGTTCCACGATGACAAAAGACCAGATCATTCATGCGGCGACAATCTGCGTACAGCCATTCTTGTTGGGCATCTGGCACTACGTCATCACCGGTATCGACGATAACCGCATTGGCGCGGATACCTATAACGAGTGGTGTCCATCACAAGGAGGAGCCGAAAGATCATATATCGCTGCGATTGGTGAACACAGCACCCGATCGATACATCTTGAGTATTGTGATGTTGCAACGGATGAAAATGAAGATATACCGCTGGTCGACGCGGATGTGGTTGAGGACGACTCCGTGGGGGCCAATGGAGAAAAGCCGTCTGAAGATGATAGTAAGTCAGAGCCAAAGACGGTTAAACAAACCATTATGAACAACTACGGAAACGGTGTACAGATCGACACTGTTTCGGGAAATCTGACGATAAATATGAAGTGAAGGTGCGGATATGGCGGACAAGCTTCAAAATTCCAATGATAGCAACGGTCTGCTGTCTCCGGGAACAACAACCTATAACAACTATGATAGAGGTGTTCAGGTCGGTCATGCTGACACCTTTGCGCCTACTTTGAATTTGATTCTGGTCGGCACCGCTGGTCAACAGCATTCTGTCAGCTCGGATTTCTATAATCTATTTGTAGGGTTTGAACCGTTCAGCGGCGACCATTTTCTTGTACCAAATGATCGCGCGTTATCTGAATACATAACAGATGATGTTCGCAGCCGTTTTGCGGCTCTGGATGATGCTGCGATTTCCGAAATAAAAATGCTTCCGTCGATCATCGTTGAAGAATTCAGCAAGGGCTCCGGGAGCGATAAAAGCGTCGTGTTTGCCTTTGTTACAGACATAAGGAAACAGCAGAACGGCGTGCTGGTCCATTTTCAGCGATATTATCCGATACCCGTAAAGGTGCTTCTGGATAATTCCTACGAGCTCGGTACAAACCGAGGCTTTGAATCATTCAGGACTCACTGGACGACAAAGAATATCAACCTATTACAAGTTTTACAAGACGCCGGTATTCAAATGTGGGGGTGAGCACGGCATATGACAGACAGAGATGAAAAATTACCGGTAGTCGCACAGCCGGCGGCCATGTCATTTCCGAATGCTGCTCAGGCTTTCATTAACCAAGGTCCCGGCATCCAAGTTGGCTCCAATACAGGAACACTAAACTTCAACTTCAACGGCATTACCCCAGAAACGATAGCAAGTCTGGCAGCGATGTTTTCCATGCAGCCAGCGCAGCAAAAGGTTAGCAACGCCATTGAGTGGGCGTCCCTGAGTACGTCAAATTATTGCTTGTTTGTCTTGGAAAACGAAGATTACAATAACGGTGCTTTCTCCATTGCAAAGAATAGGGCTCTGCAGAATTATACCCCTCCGGGATATAAAGAACGGTACAACGTACTTACACCAGACGCAGTTGAAGAACTGACAAATATGCCATGTATTTTTGCAAAGCGGAATATGTACTATGGATATACTGAGGACAGCCACCCGGCGCTGATCGGGCGAATAAGAGACATACGGGTACAACGTGAAACGATCAAAATATGCTTCTCAGGTTTTCAGGGAATCCCACAGCAGCTCTTGAACAGAAATATTAGAATCCTTAACATGGCGTCCTCGTCCCTCCGTAATGAGCTTGACGAGGAACACTGGGCAATTAAGAACTGTAATCTGCTGGATGCTTTGTCCAAATTGGGTGTTACTGTCGAATAGTGTTACAACATACTCTGCTCAATACCGCCGCGCGAAAGGAGCCTCACATAATGGATAGAATCAAAACCGCAATTCAAAAAATCACGCTGAATGACAACACGTTTTCTGGTGAATCGTTTGAGCCGACTTTAATAAATTTCTTCTTCGGCAATAACGGAACCGGCAAATCCACCATTGCCAAAAACATTGGTCTGCCCGCTACGACTGAATGGGTTCCCGGCGTGGTTCCTACCGACTATGATCTGTTGGTATACAATGAGGAATTCATAATAAACAACATTCAAAGCTACGGCAATATTCCGGGTGTATTCACCATCACCCAGCAGAACGCGACCATTAAAGCCGAGGTCGATAAGAAAACCTCTGCCTTAAGGGACCTTCGCACGAAAATCAAATCCGCCGGCGAGACCGTCATCTCAGATCAGGAAAAGCAGAAGAAGGTTGATACCGCATATGAGAAAAGCATCTGGGACTTGACCGATGCAACCAGAAATAAATACAAGGAAACGCAAGCGGGTTTTACAAGAGACAAGAAAAAATTTGTCGCGCACCTGGAAGGCTACTCGCCCGTGGACATCGACAAAGCGGCGCTCACACAGTTGTACACCGTAGCTTATGGCGCGGAGGATACAAAATATACAGAGTATAAGCCTGTTGATGCTTCAACAATTCCAACATCACCTCTGCTGCAGGAATCAATTGTCGGAAGCAGCGACACCGCATTTGCAAAGTTCGTCCATGCGCTGAACGCCTCTGGCTGGCTTAGTCAAGGCCATAAGGCCTATCAGCATGAAGCGGGTAAGAAATGTCCGTATTGCCAGCAAGACTTGCCTGCTACTTTTGAGGATGACCTTGCCTCCTGTTTCGATGAACAGTATAAGAAAAGCATATCCGAGTTTGAGCAGTTCGTGGCGACGTACAAAACTGCGATGAATGCTGTATACCTGCTTCTTACCGAAAACAGCAAAAATCCTTTTATCTGCGATTTGCTTCCAGAATACAAGGCAAAATTCGACCTGTTCATGGAGAGAGCGCAGAACAACGTTTCGCTTCTTAAGCAGAAGACCGATAACCCGGCACAGACTATTGCCTTGCTGGATTTGACGGATATTCTTCATGAGATCAATGCTATAATCGAACAGATCAACACAAAAATAAAAGAGCACAATGCTGTTCTTAACGCCCGGGAGAGTAAACAGCAGGACTGCATAAAGCAGGTCTGGAAGCTTATGGCTTTTATGTGCAAGTCCGAAATAGCTGTTCATAAAAGCGAAAAAAGCCGGCATGAAGCAGACCTGGCTACGCTGACGCAACAATTAGATCAGGCGAAAACAGATGCAGAAGATCTTCAGCGAGACATTGGCCGCTTGAACCAGCAAACCGTGAATACGACCGCCGCCAAAGACAGCATTAACGCGCTACTAAAGGCCGCCGGTTTTCAGGGCTTCCGGCTCCGTGAAAAGCCCGGTGCTCAATATGTTTATGAGTTAATTCGGGAAGACGATGAGAAAGTTGCCAAAGGACTCAGCGAAGGCGAACGGAACTTTATCGCATTCCTTTACTTCTACCACATGGTTATTGGCAGCCAGTCCGACGACGGTAGAACTACAAATAAGATCGTAGTCATTGACGACCCGGTATCCAGTATGGACAGTGGGAGTATGTTTACGGTTGCCTCTCTTGTGCGCGATTTGATCGCCATCTGCTATAACAACTATAAGATGACAGATCAGGAAAATAAACATGACCATATAAAGCAGATATTCTGTCTCACGCACAACCCGTATTTCTTCAAAGAAATATCTTATAACCGTATTGCGGAGAATGAATGCGTCAATATTTACGAGCTTAAGAAATTGGAGGGTAATAAATCCGTCGTTACTTCATGTACCCACCCGGATGACTGTGTAGGCGGCGGCAAGGTCAATTATTCGCCAGTAAAAAACACCTATGATGCTCTTTGGGCAGAGTTCCGTACGGCACAGGACTCCCTGTCCTTGATGAATGTAACGCGGCGTATCTTGGAGTATTACTTCCTGCAGATATGTGGCTATTCCAGCGGGAGCCTTCGGACAGACCTACTGGATAAGCATCAGACGGACTTTGAGACCACGCTTCCAGACGGCTCGGTTGATAAAACAGATTATAATCTGGCGTCTGCTATGATTGCGGTGCTAAACATCGGCGCGCGTGGATTTAACGACGGCTTGTACTTTGATATTTCTGCAACTCAGCCAAGCCAGATCAGAAGCGTGTTCAAAACCATATTTTTTGCAGCCGGCCAACAGCAGCATTATTACTTGATGATGAATCTACATTAGTCTATAGCTGATAAGTGAAGATATCTTCGATAGCGATTTATACCTGCATAAATGATAAGTTTATGGAATTGAGGAGAAAAATGTCCAACATAAAGAATTTTAAGTCGCTTGATGCGTTGCAGTCGGTCGTGAATGTAGTAAATGAAGCTGGTGAAGCCGTCAAGGTTAAAAACAGAACCATAGCGAATAGCGCCATCCCAGATGTGCTTGCTGGGGCGTTAGGCGCCGGTATTGGTGGTGTTGTCTCATTTGCGGCCTTATACGGCCTTGGCACCGTTGGATTAAGCGCGGCGGGAATTACATCAGGGCTTGCTGCTGCCGGTGCGGTTGCTGGTGGTGGCATGGTCGCGGGTGTGTTCGTATTGGCGACCCCTATTGCCGTTCTTGCAGCAGGGGGTGTCGGTATTGCCGCTGCAATCAAGCGAAAGCAGTTACGGCAAGAAAAAGAACGGCTACTTAAAGCTGCCGTTGAAAAACATCACGCCATCGTCGAGACACTAAAAAATGAGGTTGATACTACTAAGGAACGGGCAGATTATCTCAATAGCCTAAACATCTTGTTGCAGCAGGCAATTAAAGACTTGCAGGCTGATTTAGGCACGGAGGTGGCATAATGCCAAAGCACCCTCTTACCGAAGGCGAAAAGGACATATTAAAAGTCATCAAAAACGAAATTGACTATGCTCAAGATACGCCCTCGCTTACAGAGACCAAAGAAACTCTCGATACAAGCATAGCCGAAAGCGAGGCTTTGCTTCGATCTATTGGACGCGGAGCCGAATCGAGCCATATAGTAGTCAAAACAGAAATTCAAAAGCCTGATACCGTTGTTGTTCGCTCATTCGACGACCTGTTCCAAGAAGCCAATAAAAAGTATCCTGATGAGGTTGGATTCGAGGACATATTCACAAAAGCCGAACTCGCGGCAAACGCCGAGTACATTCGCCAGCTAAATGCTGAATTTGACGCAGTCCATAAACTCGACGCAATCGATGTGATAATCCCCGCTGTTGCTGGTGTCCTCAGTGGAGCGATTGACTGCCTTTTGGGCGGCTTTGCAAAAGATGCAAGCGGTCGGATGGTGCCGGGGTCAATGACAGAATTTGTAGACAAGCTACTTGATAAAGCTCTACCCGCTGGCAGGATTAAAAAATTGGAAGACCTCGCCAAAGTTCCGTATGACGCATTGAACTATGATAACAAAGGCAATGTGATAGTCGAGGAGATTGTCGATGGATTGAGCCCGGTTTTTCATCACGACGTCGCATTAGGACACGACCCTATTCTCGGCTTCATTTTTGGTGTCCTTGACATGCTACGAGGAACAGTAACGACACTCGATTTCAACGGGAAGTTTCTCATACAATT
The DNA here is from genome assembly GCF_053840905.1 of Caproiciproducens sp. NCBI lineage: Bacteria > Bacillati > Bacillota > Clostridia > Eubacteriales > Acutalibacteraceae > Caproiciproducens > Caproiciproducens sp. The sequence continues at coordinate 70,676 of NZ_JBNLXQ010000009.1, read as the reverse complement.
TGCTGATGGGTTTAGCGATCGAAGAGCTCAGAATTTGTTTCAGGCAATCGCTATTGTTTTTCTTCACATGCTGTCTGACGTGAACGGCTCGTCAAGCGCAAAAAATGGTGGAATGGGTTTGCCGGTACCGTTTATGGCTCTATTCAATAAGCTGCAGTTTGGAAAAGTCGGCGATAACGAGACGATTTCTGAACTGGTTAAGAGCATGTTCTATCAGGGATATGATTTCAGGCACTTCTGCTCAATGTCGATTCCAGTAATGATTACCGAGGTTGTGGTAAGAGTCTCTTATTTTGCCAAGCGGCTAAACGATGGCTACTCGTTCGGCGAAGCAATTCCCGTGGGCATTGACCATGTAAAGAAACCGAAGCTCGGCACAATGTTGTTTATTGCACATTCTGCAAGCACGGCAATAAACGCTGGTAAGGTCGCATTCACAAAGAACCCATTGAACATAAACTATCCGCAATGGCTCTCTTTTGCGAGATATTCCGTTAAGCAGCTAAAATGGGCGTTAATCGAAAAACCTGACCTACGTGACAAGTATGTTATGGGCATAATTGACGGAGAATGGGATGAGCTTTCAGAGAGCATTGATGGTCTTTGGAAAGAATACACGGAAGGAATAGTTATCGTCTATATCTGATTCTCCCCCCAAAGGTATTTGTAATAATTATACCGCGCAACGGGAGTAGCATTTATGATAAAGTATAAACTTCTCGTTTACAAAAGTGCAAATTTGCATGTGAACGGGGTTGCGTTATACTAAACCCGGCAAAGAAAAGAGATGAAAAAATGGCTGTTTTTGATGTGTTGCCCAGCAACTTTTTCTCAGTTTTAGTGTCCACGAATCGAGAGATCTATGTAGAAGCGCTGCTGCTTTTGAACCAGATGTTTCAATTTGAGTTAAATATAAAGGTAGATGATTATATTTCTGCGCTTATTTCTTTACAGGAAGATAATGAATTTACGCCAGAGGAAGACGATGAAATCCCAGAGGGAAATTTGACCTATAGTGGGAAAGCCAGACTGATACTAGGTCGTTTTATTAAAACCGGATGGGTGGAAAAAGAATTTTTAGATGGTTCTTTTATCGAAATTATCACTCCACAACCCTATGCGATTCCGGTAATGAAGCTTCTGGGTGAATTGGGTAACGGAGAAACACAAGAATACAACTCTCTTGTCTTTGCTACATATTCCGCTCTAAAGCAAGCCAAATCAGATCATATGGATCAGATGTACGAGGCTGTGCTCTCTGCAAAATCAAATACGGAACAATTGCAATACCAGCTTCGAAGCCTCTATCACGGAATTCGCAGCTACCTAAGGGGGATTGAGAACCAAAGTGATATCAACGATTTGCTTCAGAACCATTTTGAAAGCTACAAGAAAATGTCTGACCGAATTTATTACCCAATCAAAACCATGGACTCTATCCATCGGTATATGGTTCCAATTCAAAATCTCCTGATGGATGTTCTGGGCAATGCTACTCTGATGCAAACCATGTGCGATCGGGCCATGACCGTAAGAAAATATGAACATCCCGAGGAGGCACAAGGGGATATTGTTACAGCAATTAACTATGTGCTGGATGCTTATCAGTCAGTGGGTGGCATTATCACAGAAATAGATCGCAAACATAGTACCTACACTAAAAGTTCCATTGAGAAAATTCGATACCTGATGACAGCTGACCAAACCATTAAGGGAAAGCTGGCGCAGCTTCTGAAAGCCTATGCCACAAGTGACGCAACGCAGCAGGAAGCTATAGGTGCTATGATGGAGCAAAATATAAATGTCAACCGTCAGGAATTTTTTGACGGGAAATCCCTGTATCATAAAAATGTAAGAAGCCGACGAATTGATACCACACCTTTGGAGGTAGATCCCTCAGAGGAGCTGTCTGATGATTTGATAAGCGGTATTATGGAACAGATAAAAAACGGATATCCGCTTTCCAGAGTCTGTGCTTATGTGGACAGACTATTTGCGCATGGGGACAGTGAAATTACCAGTGAAAATATTACAATTGATGACGATTCGGATTTTATTTTACTGCTGTTAGCCGTCTTGCGATCCAACGATCCGGAGGTAAACTATACAGTCGAACTTGCCGATGGAACAACGGAAAGAAATGGCTATCGCATTCCGCACATGAAGATTCGCAAAAAGGAGGAGTTGCACCATGTGGAATGAAGAATATGAAAAGCTGTCTTCTTATGAAAAGGGCGAGTTCCGGCGTCTGAGCAACTATCTCCTGTCACATACTTATCTTGTCCGCTATGAGTACCAGAGCGGACAGCAGATGACAATGCCAAGCAGCGATTATACGATGGTTTCAAGGTTTTTTTCTGTGATGCAGGAATACTTTTCTATCTCAGGCTGGAAGCTTGAAAAAGAGGACAACTACGGTGTCATATCCCTCATTAACATATATGACCATAATCGCTTGCGCGTAGACCGATTTACTACGCTTTTTCTTTATACTTGTCGTCTAATCTACGAGGAGCATAGAGAGGAATCTGGACAATTTCATACAGTGCGAACGGATACGCAAACCGTCGTGGAAAAGATGCGAATGCTGGGGCTTTTGGAAAAGGGAAAAACCAGCCAGAAAGAGCGCTTAGACGCTCAGCGAACCTTGGCCCACTATAATATCTTGCAAAAAATGGACAGTACATGGAGCAACGAGGGAAATCAGCTTCTTATTTTACCTTCTATCTTATCAATGGTATCCAATCAGGGGATCAACGATATGATGACAGAACTGGAAGAAATGAAAAATAACGGGACGCAGGATGATGACGAAATGGAGGAGTCCATATGAAAAAACTAACCAGGCTCCTTCTGATACATTGGCATTACTTTACCCATGAGACAGTATCCTTTGAGACGCTGAACTTTCTCACTGGAAAAAATGCCTCCGGGAAGTCCACAATTATTGATGCGATGCAGCTTGTGCTCTTGGGCGATACCAGTGGAAGTTATTTCAATAAAGCTGCCAGCGGAAAAGGCAATCGTTCTTTAATGGGCTATCTCAAGGGCGAATTGGGGGATGACGAGGACTCCGGCTTTAAGTACTTGCGAAACGGTAGATTTACCAGCTATATCGCGCTGGAGTTTTTTGACGAGGAAAAGAACAGGTATTTTACTGGTGGATGCTGCTTTGACGTTTATTCCGAGAACGATATGCAAAAGTTGTTTTTCTTGTACGATGGCGGATTTCCACAAAACGAATTTGTGGAAAATAAAATTCCATGGGAGATTCGAAAGCTACGAGAATTCTTGAAGGAAAAATACCCGAGCCATAAGACCACCGATGTAGGGCGTGAATTTCGCACGGCCTTATACGGTAAACTGGGCGGTTTGCGTGATCGCTTTGGCTCTTTACTGAAAAAAGCGGTTTCTTTTAATCCCAACGTTGATATTCAGGATTTCATATCAGAGTTTGTTTGCGATACACAGCAAACGGTCGATATCAGTCAAATGCAGGAAAACATTCGCAGCTATAAACGTTTAGAAGAAGAAGCGAACGTCTTACATATAAAAATTGAGCAATTAGAAAAAATTATGGCAGAGCACACCGCTTTTTTACGTGCAAAGCAGGATGAGCAGCTCTATTCTTTTCTAATTGATCAGGCACAGCAGGAAATGAAAGTAGCCGAACGGGAAAAAGCACAGAAAAATGCGGAGGAGCTGCTCTCCAAACTTCAAGATATGGAATTAAGCATTGCAGCTCAGAGCAGTCGCCTCTCGCAGATGCAGAATGAACGCAATCAGTTGCATGCGAGGCTGATTAACGACGAAGCGGCACAAGCAATTGAACTGCTGGAATCTGAAATTACTGCAAAAGAGGCTGAAATCAAGGGTATTATCACGGACTTCGAGAAATCAATTGCCCGATTGACACAATATGTTTCTAGTTGGAATCGATGTGTAACCGGCATGTCTGAGAAGCTAACATCTCTTGAAGCAGGCATTTTGGATGCACTGCTTGATTCACGGATTCGTGATATTTGCGAAGAAAGCGCTTATTTCTTGAAGCAAGTGGAATGCTTGAAAAATATGAATGATCAGTCCGTCCTTTCTGTTGGAGAAAACGGGCTGCAAGAATTATCATCCCTTGTGCGGACGCTCAACGCCCATACAATCGAGCTTGGCTCGCGTATCGTAGACGAACAGCACCAGTTGGCCACCCAGCGAGGGACTTTGCAGCAGGAACAAAGATCCTTGGAAAGCGGAATCTACCAATTCCCGCAAGATGCCTTAGATTTGAAAGCTGCAATTGCGTCCCGATTGCGCACTCTTGCGAAGCACGAGGTAAAGGTAACCATCGTTGCAGAAGCGGCCGAGATAGAAAATGACCGTTGGCGCGATGTCATTGAAGGCTATTTAAATACACAGAAATATTATATTATCGTTCCTGACCAGTATTTCAGAGATGCTTTACGTGTTTTTGACGCAATGAAACATGATCGAAAACTATATGGTACCGGCCTTGTTGATATCGAAAAACTGCGTCGTAAAAACCCGTCTATTGACCCGGGCAGTCTTGCCGAGGAGATACAAACCACCGATGCGGATGTAAGGGTATTTTTGAATTTCACTCTGGGTTGGGTACATAAATGTGAAACGGTGAATGATTTGCGCCGTTTTAATACAGCGGTCACCGATGATGGAATGTTGTATCAAAACTATGTTGTCAGAGCTATGAACCCGGAACGCTGGGCAAAACCCGCCATTGGACAGAGCGCAATTCGCAGGCGACTTGATGCTGTAAAACTTGAGCTTACTATGCTCACCAGTCAAATTTCTGCCTGCGCTACAGCAAAAGCCGGTATTGATTTGTGCAGTAAACTTTCTATTCCCGGCGAAAGCGATATCCAGCAGGCAGTGGCATACGCAAAAGAGAAGCAAACCATTCCTGTATTAGAACAAGATGTTATGAGATTGCGCACCAGCCTGGAAGCTATTGACAAAAGCTCCATTGATGTACTCAGAAATCATCTTGCCCAATTGGATATCAGTATTAAGAGTCTTGAAGCAGACTTGAGAACGCAGAATAAAGAGCAAGGGACCTTGGAAGAACGTCTGCGGGTATGTCAAGAGGAAACCATACCAAAACTTGAAGACGAAATTGAGACATCGCTACAGTGCATTGCTCAAAAGTATGATTCCGAATGGGTTGTAAGTACAGGCGGTTTGCGTTATCAGCGTGAACTTTCATCAAGAGGAAGTTCGGAAGATATCTACAGAGCATTTCCGCGTGAACTAGCTCGCTCAACAAACACCAAAAATTCCTCGTGGAGCAATTTAGTTGAATTGCGGCAGGATTACAATCGTAAATACATTATGGGGTACGATACAAAGGCGGAGGCAAATGATGCTTATGACGATGCATGGTTGGAACTCTCAGAAAATAAGCTGCCGGAGTATTTAACCCGCATTGAGGATACGCGTAAAAAGGCATTTGAGGAATTTCGTGAGGATTTTTTGAGCCGCCTGGAAAACAATATCAGAGATGCAGATACGCAGATCAATGGACTCAACGCGGCAATTAAGGGCAGCTTTTTTGGTGAGGAAAGCTTCCGTTTCAAAATCATTCCCAGACCAGAATATAAGCGTTATTATGATATGCTTGTTGATCCGATGAAAATGGAGGGCGGTTATAACCTTTTTTCAGAGCAGTTTAATCTGAAATATAAGGACGAAATTGCCGAACTCTTTGCAATCATTACCAACGAGGATGACGCCGGAAAAGGCCAGGGAAAAAGCGATTATGACAAGCGCGTTCAAATGTTCACTGACTTTAAAACCTATCTCACATTTGATTTGGAATCTGTGAATCGAGATGGCGAATCCCAGCGCCTTTCTAAGACAATGGGGAAGAAATCCGGTGGTGAAACGCAGACACCGTTCTATGTTGCAGTGCTGGCATCCTTCGCTCAGTTATACCGTACCGGACGGGATAAAACGCAAAACACGGCACGCCTTATCATATTTGACGAAGCTTTTTCCAAGATGGATGGAGAGCGAATTATTCGCAGCATACAGCTTTTGCGACAGTTTCATTTCCAGGTCATTCTCTCTGCGCCTACCGAAAAGGTCGGTGACATTGGCACATTAGTAGACCGGAATCTCTGTGTGCTAAGAGAAGGAAAGCATACATGTGTCAAGGCGTTTGACCCCAGAAAATCGGAGTGGATTGAAAATGAATGATACAATAGGGCGAAAGCTCATTGCCGCACTTCTGGACAAATATGAGCGCAGCAGCTTTTTCCGCACGGGTGCTGTACCGACAAAAAGGATTCTGCTGAAGTTGTATGAGAACGGGAAATGCGAGTTTTCGGAGTACAACATTGAAAACAGTGAGCAGAGAATTAGCGTCAATGAATGTATACAGGGATTGGCGCAAAAAGGACTCGTCTGTTTTGAATGGATGAAGGGCGAAGAAAACCATATCATGTCAAAAGTCTGGCTGAATATGGGGGAATTGCAGCAAGCCTATCGCTTTATACACAGACAGCCGCAAAGTGATTTTCTCTCTAACATTGAAGTTGAATTGACGGAGTGCATAGATTGCATTGGATTGCAATGGATGAAAGACTATTTACAGGATGCCTGTGAGTATATCCAACAAAAGCGGAAGCTCTATGCATTAGTTCCCGAGAATGCACAGGAGCGGAAATCACTGCTGCAGGCATTGCGATACATAGATGCCAACGAGGACAACGAGCTACTGAAACGAGTGTTCTCTGTTCGCTGCTTTGGGGATAGTAAGCATTTTGAACGAGTTGTCGAGACGCGGTTGCTACGCATTCTGAAAAAGTATTTGGACTACGATGACCAAGCAACAGATGAACAGCTATTGAATCAAATTGGTATCGCAAAATACCCGGAGCAATTTGAGTTCTGCGGGCCAATTTCTCTTAACTTTCCTGATGGGAATTGCCTTGACTTCTCAAATTTGAGCAGCGGTAGCACTGTTTATGGACAAGACGTAGCGGCGGCGCAGATTACTCTTTCAAAGGGAGTGCGCTGCATTTTATCCATTGAAAATAAAGCGAATTACTTTGATTACATCAGTAAGCACCGTAAGCCTGATGAGTTTGTTATCTATCACGGAGGACAATACAGTCCTTCCAAGAAAAAGCTTTTGCGCGTCGTTGCAACCGCGGCTGCACAGACTCCGTGGTATCATTGGGGCGATATTGATTACGGGGGGTTCAGTATGCTTGCGAGACTTCGCCGTGAAATAAACTCCAGCATACAGCCTTACCGAATGAACAAGCAGGAATTAATTACATTTGAGGCGTTCACAACATCATTCTCGCCTGAGTATTCGCAAAAATTACGTGAATTGACGGCAAGGGCTGAACTGAAAGATTGTTCGGAGTGCCTTGCCTATATGCTGGAGCGCTGTGTGCGGTTAGAACAGGAAGCAATGCTGGAATAATTAACCAAAATGTTGAGTATACTTATATCATCCCGAACTAAAGGAGATGTAAGTATGCAAGAGGGACAAGCGGCAAATACGCTATCGGAATTGCTTGGCAGTGACACATGGTCAAATGCCGCCTGCTGCGGATACGTACTTTTAGCGTGTAAAAATCTTGGGTACACCAAGCAAGAAAGTAGAAACCTTCTCGAAGCCGTAAATGCGGCGTTCGAGAACTACACGATACAACAAGCGGAAAAAGAATATTATAGGGCATAATCTAAATGATGACTGCACAGAGATATCAAGTTTTGTACTCTTTCTAGCTCTCCATACTTGATGAAAATCTGCGCTGACGATGCCTAAACCACCGCTGACGTTTTATACCGCCGCAGAACGATTGATACCCGCGCAGAACTTTTCCCATGTGCAAATGCACCCTGTATCAAAATTATCAGCCTTTGCCAATGAAAAAAGGCACCCCCGTGAGGGGGTGTTTTTTTTCGTTGAAGGGGGTGCCCACAGCGAACTCCGGCGCAAGTCGGGAGCAGCAGAACTTTTGAATTTACAAACAGAAAAAGGTAGGGACTCGCGGAATGCGGGCAGAAATTGTACCGCCCGACTCTCGTCATCTCCACCAGCAGGCTGAGCCTGCACGCACATCGCGCTCCTACATCAGTGAGGGCGTTTTTGTGTTACGCCCGCGTTGGAAGCTGCATCTATTTTGACCGAATGACACAACGAAAAGAGATACCCCGTGAAGGGTGTCTTTTTTCGTTGAAGGGTTGAGCGGATTCCGACGCAAGTCGGGAGCAGCAGAATTTTTAGATTTACAAATAGAAAAAAGCAGGGACCCGCGAAACGCGGGCAGAAATTCGCTGCTTTACGCGCCTTTTGTTTTACTTGCCTTCTTTTTTGTCGGCTCGTTCTTTGTTTTATCCTCATTCTGCTTTTCGATGCTGGCTTTCAGCGCATCCATCAAATCGATCACTTTTCCGGTTTGCTCCTCGGGGCTGGCAGCGACAACGTCTTTTCCGGCGATTTTTGCTTCAATCAGCTCTTTGAGCCTTCCCTGGTACTCATCTTTATATTGAGACGGATCAAAGGGCGTATCCATTGTGTCGATCAGCGCCTGAGCCATTTTTAATTCCTGTTCGTTTGGCTGCGGAATATCGTAAGACTTCTGCAGATCCTTAATGTCATCCTGATAAAACATGGTTGAAATCAAAACCCCGTTTTCACGCGGGATGATTGCCATCAGAGTATCCTTTGTTCCCATCACGGTCTTGCCTATTGCAATCTTCTGCTCCTTCATCAGAGCGGACCTCAGAAGTTCAAAGGCTTTTTCTCCGCCCTTATCCGGGATCACCTGATACGTCTTATCGTAATAAACCGGCGAAATCTGGTTTAATTGCGCGAAATGCAGGATCTGGATCGATTTTTCCTTTTCAGTCTTGATTTTTTCTATTTCTTCATCCGATACGACGACATACTGGTCCTTATCGTACTCATAGCCTTTGATGATATCTTCAGTTTTCAGTTCTTTTCCGCAATGAGCACAGGTCTTTTTATACCGTACACGGCTCTGGTCTTCCTTGTGCAGCTGATTAAAATGAATATCGTTATCCTGAGTGGCCGTATACATAGCCACAGGAATCGCCACAAGTCCAAATGAAATAACGGAATGATGTGCTACGGGCATAAAACTGTCACCTCCGGATTTAGTATAACCAAAGTACCGCAAATAATTGAAAATCGGCTCGTATGATTTCTCAATAGAATAAATATCGGGAACCGGCGGATAATAACGGAAAGCTCAGACTCCGGAATAAAGCTGTTCGTCAAAAGGGTGCATATTAATGACTGCAAAACTGGAAGAATACAATCGCAAAAGAAATTTTGAAAAAACCGAAGAACCGGAGGGCGAATCGGGAAATCCCGAAGAACGCCTGAAATTTGTTGTTCAGCATCACATTGCCCGCAGGGATCATTTCGATTTCCGCCTCGAATGGGACGGGGTACTTTTAAGCTGGGCGGTACCCAAGGGACCTTCCTATGATACCCGTGATAAGAGGCTTGCCGTACAGGTGGAAGACCATCCGCTGGAATACAGAAATTTTGAGGGGCTGATTCCCAAGGGCGAATACGGCGGAGGAGTCGTAATGCTCTGGGATGAAGGCTTCTGGGAACCCCAGACGGACGCAGTGGAAGGACTCCGTACGGGTGCGCTTAAGTTTGTCCTGAAAGGCAAAAGACTGAAGGGAAAATGGGCTTTGATCCGAATGAAAGCAAAAGCAGACGAGACCCGGAGCAATTGGCTTCTGCTCAAAGAAAGAGATGATTACAGCAAAACCGGCGATGGAATTTCCGGGTTTAACACAAGCATCCGGACCGGGCGCACCCTGGAGGAAATTGAAAAAGGCGAGGGCGAAAAATTCACCCATAATCCTTTTGAAAAGGCGGATGTACAGCTTGCCAGACTTGCCAGCACGGTTCCCGAAGGCGAGGATTGGCTTTACGAGGTAAAGTACGACGGCTACAGGATTCTGGCGTTTGTGGAAGGCAACAATGTTCGGCTGCAAACCCGCAGCGGCAACGATTATACGGACCGGTTTCCGGAAGTCGCCAATTCCCTTATCGATCTGGCCGCCGGAAGGGCAATGGTTCTGGACGGTGAAATGGCGGTCACGGACGCCCACGGCAGGACGGATTTTCAGGCCCTGCAAAACTATATGAAAGCTCCGAAAGGGAAAAACTGCGTCTATATCGTCTTTGACCTTCTGGCCCTGGATGGAGCGGACCTAAGGGGACAGCGCCTGATTGACAGAAAAGAAGCGCTTGGAACTCTTATGAAGAATTCACCGAAAAATCTCTATTATTGCCGGTATATCAAAGGAAATGGAAAGGAAAGCTTCGCGGCCGCCAGTCAGGCACATCTGGAAGGGATTGTAGGCAAAAAGGCCGGCTCCGTATACAGCGGGACCAGAAACGGTGACTGGATCAAGCTGAAATGTGAGAAAAGGCAGGAATTCGTCATTGGAGGATATACCCTGTCCGATAAAAAGACAAGCGGAGTGAGTTCGCTGCTCCTTGGTGTTTATGAAGGAAAAGAACTGGTCTATGCCGGGCGGGCCGGAACGGGTCTGAGCGCCAGCAGCGCGGCAGAGCTTGAGAATCGGTTCAAGAGTCTGAAAAGAGATTCGGCTCCTTTCAGCCGGGCGCCCCAGGAGAGAGCTCACGAAAAAATTATCTGGCTTGAACCCCGCTTGGCTGCGGAAATCAAGTTCGCGCAGTGGACCGAAGAAAATCTGCTGCGGCAGGCGAGCTTCAAGGGCCTGAGGACCGATAAAAACCCAAAGGATATCAAAAAGGAGGAAGCGGATGATGAGGCACAGCCTCAGGCGTCCGCCGAAAATGTGGAGAAACCCATGCAGGCAGCTGACAATGACCTGATCATAGAAGGCGTCAAAATCACCCACCCGGACAAGATCATGTTTCACGATCCTGAAATAAGCAAGGCGGATGTGATCCGGTATTATGAAAAAGCGGCGGCGCGCATGCTGCCCTATGTATCCCGCAGAATTTTAAGCATCGTGCGCTGTCCCAAGGGAATATCGCAGAGCTGTTTTTTTAAAAAGCATCCCGGTTCGGACAGTAAAGGGGTCGTTTCCGTATCGATTCCCACCAACGACGGGGAAACGGAAGATTATTTTTATATTGAGAACGTATCCGGACTGATATCCGAAGCACAGATGGGCACGCTGGAATTCCATACCTGGGGGAGTTGTGTGGACAGGCTTGAAAATCCCGACGTAATGGTATTCGATCTTGATCCGGACGAGGGAATGGACCTCGGCACGGTCCGACGGGGAGTAAAAGATATCAAAAGCATTCTTGCCGAGCTCTCGCTCAACGCGTATCTGAAGACCAGCGGCGGCAAAGGGTACCATGTGGTCGTCCCTTTTAAACCCGTTGTCTCGTGGGATGTGTTCCACGATTTTGCAAAACGCGTTGCCGAAGTGATGGAACAGAAGTGGCCCGACCGTTACACCAGCAATATCCGGAAGGAAAAACGGAAAAATAAAATCTTTATCGACTGGATCCGAAACGGCAGAGGCGCCACCAGTGTTTCACCCTATTCCATAAGAGCGAGAAAAGGGGCCAAAGTATCCATGCCGATCGCCTGGGATGAACTGGAAACAGTCGCCCCCGACGGCGTCAGTATGGAGGACGCGCTTCAGAGGATCTGCGGCAATGACCCCTGGAAAGATTTTTTTCAAAATAATCAGGTACTGAAATAAGCCAATCAGCCGCCGTTTTTTATATCCGACCCCACACCTTGATTGCTTTCTGATGGCGGCGGAATTACTTCGAACTCCGGCCGTGGAGAGGATATATAAAGCTCCTCGCATTCTCGTTGTGCCGTAATCAGGATGTTGACAGCCTGTTCGGAAGTCCGTAACATTTTTAAATACATTTCTTTGTAATCTGGCATAAAGATTCTCCTATTGCACTATATTAGTGCAATAATACCATAAATAACCGGTAAAATCAATACATAGTTGCACCTGAACAAGTGCAGTGAGGTATTGGGAATGAATTATCAGTATAGTAAAGCAGTTGGAAAAAATCTTAGCACTATCCGGCAGTTAAAAGGCTTAACACAGGAACAGTTATCTGCCCAACTGCAGGTTATCGGTTGTGATATTACCAGAAGTGCTTTGGCAAAAATTGAAGTAGGACAGCGTCATCTATATCCGGACGAGATAAAAGCGTTGAAAACAGTGCTTGAAATTCGGTATGAAGATTTGTTTGTTTAACGGGTACAGATGAGGAATATTTCTGCTTTGATTTGAATACGCGTCAATAAAGCAAAGGACATATAAAAAGGAAAGCACCTTCGGGGGGTGCTTTCCTTTTTTTGGTATGTAATGCCCCACAGACTTCGGCGGGAAAAAAATATAAAGAGCCGTCTTACCCGGCAGATTGGATTTTAAATAGCAGAACCCGTGTATTGTTTGCTATACTATAATGATAAAAAGGCCATGGCGGAAAATCAGGGATTTCCGTTTTCCATGGGATAGGGAAATTTAAGGGAGGAAAAATCTATGAGGGCAACAGGAATTGTCCGCAAAATTGATAACACGGGGCGTATCGTCGTTCCAAAAGAGCTTCGCGCAATCAACGGAATCGGTGACGGAGATCCGATCGAGTTTTATACGGATGACGAAGAAAATATTATCCTGCACAAATATGTGCCGTATGAGGATTGGACGAAAGAAGAGCTGCGCGAAGCGCTGTTCGCGGCCGCGAAGGATGCCGGAAGAAACCCGGAGGAATATCTCGACAAAGTGAGAAAGGAACCAAAAACGAAATGAACGCCGGATACTGCGGAAACCGCGGAACGAACAAAAAACGGCTCCTGCCGTAGAGCCGGAGCCGAATGGAACCGTTAGAAATGGTTTATTGCGGTCAGTATTTCAATGTGCCTTTCTTCATCGAGAATGATCCGTTTGAATAAATTCTGGATTTGGGTGTCTCCGATCTGCCGAATCATTCTTTGATAATGCGCAATGGCGTCTTTTTCCCCTTCGATGTCGGACTGAATAATCTGTGCAAAGGCATTGCGGTACGCGGGAAAACTCCCGTTCCAGTATCTTCCGGATAAGCATGATCGGAGCAGCGGGGCGGTTCCCAATTGGAATACGAGATTGCCCAGCAGTCTCCAATGAATCATTTCTACCTGTATGATCGCCCCGTAGGCCTCATACGCATTTGGAAAATCCTTTAAATACAGGCGATGTACCCCATATTGGGCGATGGCGGTCGTTTCGGACCCTTCCCCCGCATATCCGTCTGAAATGATCGACGCGTATCTGCGATTTTTTTCAGTAACAGTTACAACCGGGTATGGTTCGTCGACTCTGGCGGACAGATAGGCGCCGCTGGCATTGTCACTCATATTCTCACCTCACAGAATCATATGCGGAAATTCGGAGGCAGATTACTTTTGCGTTCAGAAGTGACCTTTCAAGCCGCTTTTTATGGAATATGGCACCCGCTGTCAGCGAGTGCCACGATCCGTTATTTACATCTGCGGCGGCAACAGCCGCGCCTGCAGCCACATCCCGCTAAAATCAGAAATGGTATCAGCCAACACATCTTTGGTTCCACCTTTCGATCTGAGTTGTTACATACTATGATTTTCAAACATGGCTTGTCAATATGTTGAACAGGAATGTAAAGAGTGAATATTTTCGGCATATCCCGTTGCCTGAATTTTTTCTCTCTGTCATCCTGCAATTACAGAACAATCCCCTGACGGCCGTCGTTGGCAGACAGGGGATTTATTTCCGCATCCTATTCAGCAGGTTCCGGATATTGACTGAATGAGGCGAAGAAGGTCCTCCAGTGAGCAGATTTCCTCTCCGCTGCCGGTGACTGCGTTTTGCACGTTGGTCGGCAGCGATAAGAAATACTGACTGATATCCTTATTCGATGCCAAAAGATCCTGTAAACCTTGAGCCATTAAAATCACCTCATAAATAGTTTGTGATCAGCGGGTTAAATTATGCGGGCCTTTCGGCAGAAAGTTGGATGATTTATCGGCTGTCCCCAATTTTTTAAAAATTATTCTTGAAAATTATTAAATATTTTGCTATAATATAATTAAAATTGGGCTTTTATAATAGGGGGAATAGGTTTGTGCATGGACCTATCATACAATAATTAGCTCAATTCACACTGGCGGCCCTCTCAGCTGTTTCCGGCTGGGAGGGCCTTCTTTTTTCCATTCGGACTTTTTATGCGTTTCGGGAACCGTTCATTGAAAACATGCTGCCATACTCCCTGAATGGCGGGTGCCTTCCTTCGGCTTACGCCGATCACATAAATTGAGCAATTCAGAATAGGAAACCGTTTTTGTGCTTATTAATGTATTGGGATCGATCATGACGGCTAAAAAGGAGTTGAACACGATCTGTTGATCGATTATAATAAAATCGAAGATTATGATTCCTGCTTCTATCGGCCGGCAGTCCATACAGCGGCTCGATTAGACAATGGAAAAGCGAGGAAAGGTTTCTCAGCGCATACGGGACCGGTATGAATATCACGACAGGGAGGAAACAGCTTGGGAGGATTGGGATTTTCTTATATCGGATTGATTTTTTTATGCTGCCTGTTTATTCCCAATATTTTTTATGGGTTAAACCTGCCGGTGGACTTTCGGGAAATAAAAGAAAACAGAATACTGCTGGTTTTCGAAAGGGCGGGGCAGGTCCTGACCACCACGCTGATATTGATTTTTGATGACCTCAATATACGGAAAATCGATTTCTGGACGATTTGGCTGGGTGCCGCCGGTTTTCTCATGCTTGTCTATCTGATGTGCTGGGGAAGGTATTTTACCGGTAAGCATGTGTCCGTGGATTTTTACAGGCCGTTTTTAGGAATCCCTTTGCCGCTGGCTGTTTTGCCGGTGGCCGCGGTGTTCTTTTTGTCCGTTTATGCGCGGGCGGTCTGGCTGGGCGCTGCCGCTGCCGTTCTGGGCGTCGGTCATATCGGCGTTACGGCACAGAACTGGAACGCCGTTAAAAAACAGAAGCGCCGGAATACGACCCCTTTTCGTTAAGCGGCGGCCGGAGGCTGGAAATTGATTCGGGGCGGATGCGGAAGGCCCGCTTTCACCCGAAGAAAGACGGGATAATATCCTAATATATAAGGAGGGTCATATATGGAAAAAATAGAATTTGTTTTTGACACGCAAATGCTGGTGGAAGGGGAGGGAATCCCTGCCGATGAGATCAGAGAGCATCTGGAACAAACGCCGCCCGGCGACAGCCTGTTGGTCGTCGGCGACGAGGAGCTGCTCCGGATACACTTTCACACGAACGAACCGTGGGAGGTAATGAAATACCTTTCACAGTTCGGCACGATTTATGACGTGGTAATTGAAAATATGCAGAAGCAGAGCGAAGTTTTCGGAAAACAGTGACCGGCTTGGACATCCTGATCCCGGCTGCACAGAACACGGCAAAAGCATGCTCGGCGGGAGGGCGGATTCTCCGTCGCGATACTTGCCGCGTTTTGTCGTTTTTCGCATATTAATATTGTATTAAGATTTGACTGGACAAATTGTAGATTGCTTCACAAAGGTTTATAATGATTCTCTATCAATGGGGAATACATATTTTATTAACAATTCCCTGTTCTCACTGTTCTTCACGTTTTTTCCCGCAAAGGAAATTTTTATTCTTACAGAAAGAAGGATTGGCAAACAATTGAGTACCATGGAGAATACATCGGGTGATAAAGAAATCATTTATAAACTCCCCGTAGATAAAGCCTATGAAGCACTGAAAACAACTCCCCGGGGACTGACACAGGCGCAGGCGCAGGAGAGACAAAAGGAACAGGGCAAAAACCTGATCAGTTCCCAAAAGAAAAAATCCGCCGTTCTTACTTTTTTGGGCAACTTCACCCATCTGATGGCAATTTTGCTGTGGGTGGCGGGTGCGGTGGCCTTTTTTGCGGGCATGCCCCAGCTGGGCGTGGCCGTCTGGCTGGTCAATGTCATCAACGGCGTGTTCAGCTTCTGGCAGGAAAGCCGTGCCGATAAGGCTACGGAAGCCCTGAAGAATATGCTGCCCTCGTATGTGCGGGTGATCCGGGACGGGGAAGAACAGAAAATTCTGGCCGAGGATTTGGTTACCGGCGATATTATGCTCCTGGAAGAAGGGGATAAAATATCCGCGGACGCCCGTCTGGTCGAATGCAACGACCTGCAGGTGGACCAGTCCACGCTGACGGGAGAATCAAACCCGGTCCGCAAACTCAAGGACGCCGTATTGAAGGACGACCTGACGCGGGCTGAAACGCCGAACCTCATCTTTGCGGGCACGAATGTTTCGGAGGGCAACGGAAAAGCCGTTGTGATGGGGATCGGCATGGGAACCGAGTTCGGTAAAATTGCAGACCTGACTCAGAACATGGAAAAAGAAGAAAGCCCTCTTCAAAAAGAGCTGAACCGCCTGACAAAGCAGATTTCCATCATCGCGATCCTGTTTGGCATCCTGTTTTTCCTGGCGTCATATTTCTTTGTAAACGAGCCCTTTGCCGCATCGTTTGTCTTTGCGCTGGGGATGATCGTCGCCTTTATTCCGGAAGGGCTGCTTCCCACCGTTACCCTGTCGCTTGCCATGGCCGTACAGCGCATGTCCAAGAGGAACGCTTTGGTGAAGAAGCTTTCGTCGGTGGAAACGCTGGGCAGCACTTCCGTTATCTGTACGGATAAAACCGGTACGCTTACGCAAAATGAAATGACGGTCAGCCATTTATGGCTGGCGGAAAAAGAATTTGACGTCACCGGCGTCGGCTACGAACCCAAAGGGGATATCCTTGAGGGTGGAAAAAAGGTCACCGCCAAAGGAAATCAGGACCTGAATCTGCTGCTGACGGGCGCGGCCCTGTGCAGCAATGCCCGTTTGCTGCCGCCGAACGAAGAATCGGCCCGCTACACGGTGCTGGGCGACCCGACGGAAGCCTGTCTGGGCGTGGTGGCGCAGAAGGCCGGGATCGACGTCCATAAACAGCTGGAACTGACCCCGCGTTTGAGGGAACTGCCCTTTGAATCGCGGCGTAAAAGAATGACGACGATCCATCAGCTGCAGAAAGCGATGGAGGGAACCGAACGCATCGCCTATGTGAAGGGCGCGCCGAAAGAGGTCATGAAGCTGAGCGAGTTTATCCGTGTGAACGGCCAGGTTCAGCCGATGACGGAAGAGATGCGCCAGAAGATCATGGAGGCAAACGACGGGTACGCCTATGAGGGCCTGCGCGTTCTGGCGGTCGCGTATCGTCTTCTGCATAAAGAGGACAACATCCCGAAAGCGATGAGCGCCTACACGCCCGAAACGATCGAGCAGAATCTGGTTTTTGTAGGGCTGGTGGTCATGGCCGATCCCCCGCGTCCGGAGGTCGCTGCCGCCGTCGAGGAATGCCACCGCGCCGGTATCCGTATCATTATGATTACCGGGGACTACGGCCTGACGGCCGAGAGCATTGCGAAACGCATCGGCATTGTGAAAAGCCCGAACCCGCGCGTTGTCTCGGGCCTGGAGCTGGAAGAGCTTTCGGATGACCGGTTAAGGGAATATCTGAAGGATGAAATCATCTTTGCCCGTGTGGCGCCGGAGCAGAAGCTCCGCGTTGTGTCCAATCTGCAGGCAATGGGCGAGATCGTCGCCGTAACGGGCGACGGCGTGAACGATTCCCCGGCGCTCAAAAAGGCCGATATCGGCGTAGCCATGGGCATTGCCGGTACGGATGTGGCCAAGGAAGCGGCGGATATGATTCTGACGGACGATAATTTCGCTTCGATTGTCCACGCTATTGAGGAAGGCCGCGCGGTTTACAGCAACATCCGCAAGTTCCTGCTTTATATTCTGAACTCCAACATGCCGGAGGCGGTTCCCTCCGCCATGTTCCTGTTTTCCCGCGGGGCCATTCCGCTGCCCCTGACGGTCATGCAGATCCTTACCATCGATTTGGGTACCGATATGCTGCCCGCGCTGGGCCTGGGAACGGAAAGACCGGAGGAGGGCATCATGGACCAGCCCCCGCGCAATCAAAAGGAATCTTTGTTAACCAAAAAGCTGGTCGTCAAGGCGTTTTTGTGGTATGGTTTATTAGCATCCATTGCTTCCACATTTTCTTACTTTTTTGTCAATCTGCAAAACGGGTGGCCCGCCGTGCCGCTTGCCGGCGGGGTGGATCCGGTCTATATCAAGGCGACTACCATGGCGCTCACCGGTATCGTCTTTTCCCAGATCGGGGGCGTATTTAACTGCCGTACGGAAAAACAGTCCGTTTTCCACGTCGGTCTGTTCAGCAACAAGCAGGTGAATTTCGGGATTATCTTCGAAATTGTGCTGATCGTTGCTTTGACTTACCTGCCCCCGCTGCAGTCCGTTTTCCACACGGCGTCGCTCAGTTTGCAGGATTTTCTGATTCTATGTGCCTGGCCTCCGCTGATTGTGGTGATTGAAGAAGTAAGAAAAGCGTTTCTGAGAAAGAAAACTGTCAGGCGTTACGAAAAAAGAACAGAGAGGTGAACGGCATGAAAGTGATCATAGTAGGTTTAGGAAGAATGGGGACGGGGCTGTCCCTCAATCTGATGAAAAAAGGACATCAGGTAACGGCGATCGATTCCAACCCGGACGCTTTTAAAAGTCTGGGCAAGGACTTCAGCGGAATCAAAGTGACCGGAATCGGCTTTGACCGGGACGTGCTGAAAAAAGCCAGGATCGATCAGGTGGACGCCGTGGTATCCTGTACGGCGAGCGATGAAGCCAACGTTGTGATCGCGCGGATCGCCAAAAATATTTACCGCGTCCCCCGTGTGGTCGCGCGCCTTTATGATTCGACCAAGGCTGATCTTTACCGCCGGATCGGGATCCAGACCATTTCCACAACGGCGTGGGGGATTGAAAGGGCGACGGAGCTTCTGACCTACCACCAGATGGACAGTGTGTATGAAATGGGGAACGGAAATGTGAATATCGTGCGCATTGAGGTCCCGCCCCTGTTGGTCGGCCATACGGTCCAGGAGATAACGGCGATCGGGGAAATCCACGTAACCGGCGTCAGCCGCTACAACAAGACGTTTATTCCAACGGCCGGTACGACTTTGGAAGCGGAGGACATTCTTTATATTACGGTGGCTGCCTCCGCTGCCCACAAATTGAAATCGATGCTGGGATTGGTATGAAAGGGGAATTGAAATGAAAGTCATCATTATAGGCGGCGGACAGGTCGGTTCTTATCTTGCCAATCTGCTGCTGTCCAACGGTCACGAAATACGGATCATCGAGCACCGCGAAAGTGTTTTTCACAAGCTGGAAAAAGAGCTGCCCGCGGAAACCCTGGTGTTCGGCAACGGATCGGACCCGGAAGTGCTGGAAAGCGTTGACATCGCTTCCGCAAACGTAGTCGCCGCCGTTACCGGCGCGGATGAAATCAATCTGGTCGTTTCCACTCTCGCCAAAATGGAATTCGGTGTGCCGAGAGTGGTGGCCAGAGTCAACAATCCTAAAAACGCATGGCTCTTCAACAGCGGCATGGGTGTGGATATCGGTGTGAATCAGGCGGAGCTGATGGCGCACTTTGTAGTGGAAGAGATGAACATGAAGGATATGTTCACGCTTCTGAAGCTCAGCCGCGGAGATTATTCGATTGTCCAGATGAAGGTTCAGCCGAATTCCAGGGCCGCCAATCAGCTTCTGAAAGATTTGTCCATCCCGAAGAAAACAGTGCTGATTGCGATTACGCGCGACAATTCCACCCTGATCCCCAAAGGAGATACCCAAATCCTGGAGGATGACGATATCCTGGCGCTGACCGACGACGCAAGCCGCGCAGAGCTGAAGGAAATCTTCAGCTGAGAAAGCAAAAGAAAAGGACCTGCACACGCGGGCCCTTTTCTTTTGCCTGGAAGCCGGGTACGGAAAGGCATAGTGCCCATCTGCCGGAGAAACGACGGCAGTCGGTGAAGGTTGCTTTTTACCATTTTCTTCTTTATAATACAAGTAGAAGCAGGAAAGGGACAAGTCCGCCTTTTGGAAAAAAGGAATTGATTTTGAAAGA
The DNA here is from genome assembly GCF_053840905.1 of Caproiciproducens sp. Lineage (NCBI taxonomy): Bacteria > Bacillati > Bacillota > Clostridia > Eubacteriales > Acutalibacteraceae > Caproiciproducens > Caproiciproducens sp. The sequence goes on along the minus strand of NZ_JBNLXQ010000009.1, from coordinate 50,587 downwards.
GGGTTAATCATATGTCTGTCAAACTCATGGCGCTGGATGTAGACGGTACCCTGACCGATGAAGAGGGGAAAATCAGTCCGGAAAACGCCGACGCCGTAAAAGCGGCGGCAGCCGGGGGAATTCAGGTCGTTCTGGCCACGGGCCGGCCGCTGCAGGGAGTGAAGTCCGTCTGCTCGGAGCTGGGAATCACAGGCCCACTGATTCTCGTAAACGGCTCTTTGATTCTGTCGGGCGACGAGGTGTGGGCGGAAACCTGCCTGTCCGCCAAAGATCTGCAAACAGTCTATCAACAGGGCGCGGAAACCGGAAATATCACCGTAATGGCCTTTCAGCCGGATATTGTCCGGCTGTGGATTCCGGAAAATATGGATAAACAATGGATTTTCGATGTAATGGACTCTTTTCAGCTGTTCAAAAGGGCAGAGGTGCCCGCCTTTCAGGATTTGCCGCTGGAGAAGGTCAACAAGGTGATGCTCGTAGGCAGCGAACAGTCCATAGACAGAGCATTCCAGACCTGGCCTGAAGAAATTTCTCATCTGGCTACGGGCCGTTCCTATCCCTATGTGGGAGAAATCAACCCTCCCGAAGCGAACAAAGGCGCCGCGCTCTCTTATGTCTGTGAAAGACTGGGGATCCGGCCGGAGGAGGTTCTGGCCATGGGGGACGGAGAAACCGACCTGCCGATGCTGGAATTTGCCGGCTCCTCCGTGTTTATTCCCCGCGGGTGCAAGATCCCGGAAATGCCCGGCCGTTTTGCGGTCGTGCCAGAGGAAGAGTGCGACCGCGGCGTCGCGTGGGGGGCAGGCCGATATCTGTCCATACCGTAAGAAAACCCCGGATGCGGCCCGTACGCCCGGCTCTGTCCGGAGCACGGCAAGCATGTCCCGTGTGAAAGCCGCTTACCGTCAATCAGCAGCAGGCCGAGGACCTGTTCAGCCTTCTGGCCTTGACGGACCGGCTTCGCGCCGAATGGGGCGTCCATTATCCGCTTGAATAAATCGGATCGCCGTACCGTTTGATAATTTCTTCCATATGATTTATACTAAGTAACGAGATAAAAAAGAGGTTTGAATTTTTACTGACACATAAAAGAAAAGAGAGGTAATTTTAATGCCGCAGGACAACCGCTTTGCAGTACTGATTGATGCGGACAATGTATCGGAGAAATATATCAAATACATTTTGGATGAGATCTCCAATGACGGCGTTGCGACCTACAAAAGGATTTACGGCGACTGGACGAAGCCCGCGCTCGGCTCGTGGAAAAACGTGCTGCTGGAATTTTCGATTACTCCCATTCAGCAGTACGGCTATACCACCGGGAAGAACGCGACGGATTCCGCGATGATTATCGACGCGATGGACATCCTGTATTCCGGAAATGTGGAAGGGTTCTGCATCGTCTCCAGCGACAGCGACTTTACGCGCCTCGCGGTGCGGCTGCGCGAATCCGGTATGAACGTGGTCGGCATGGGGGAAAAGAAAACGCCCCCTCCGTTTATATCCGCCTGCAACAAGTTCCGCTATCTGGAGGTCCTGGCGCGTGAAACGGCGGCGTCCAACGAGCTGCCCGCGGAAGGGGAAGCGACGGAAACGGTTGCGCCGGAAATGATGCCTCTGGAAACGGTTAAAAGCGCCGTACGGACGATCGTCCAGGAAATATCCGACGACGACGGAAGGGCCTTCGTCGGTGAAATCGGGAACATGCTGGTTCGCCGCTACCCCGATTTTGACGTCAGAAATTACGGCTTTAAAAAGCTGACCCCGCTGCTCCAGTCGCTGAAAATCTTCGATATTTTTTCCGAACGGAACAGCGACGGCTATAACAGGCTGGTTTATATCAAAGAAAAAAGCGCTCCCGTACAGCAGAAAACAAACTCCAGAAAATCGCGTACCAAATAAATCTGAGGGTCCATGACAACGTCATGGGCCCTCAGTCAGTTTTACAGACAAAAGTTCTCTGCCTCCCTCACAGAGGGAGGTGACGCGCCCGACGCGTCGGAGGGAGTGAAAAAAGACTGCTGATATCGAATTCCCTCAGTCAGGCTTCGCCTGACAGCCCCCTCATCGAGGGGGCCAAAACTTGTTATTGCTTACTGCGCCGGAAGCTCGTGCTTTTTGTTGCCCAGATAGGCGGCTTTGACTTCGGCGTTTTCCAGAAGCTCCCGTCCCTTGCCGGAAAGCTTGATGCGCCCCGTTTCAAGCACGTGCCCCTGGTCCGCCACCCGCAGCGCCAGATTGGCGTTCTGTTCAATCAGAAGGATGGTGACGCCCAGCTTGTTGATCTCCCTGATGATTTCAAAAATGCCCTTGACTACCAGCGGGGCAAGGCCGAGCGAAGGTTCATCCATCATAATCAGCTCCGGCTTGCTCATGAGCGCGCGGCCCACGGCCAGCATCTGCTGTTCGCCGCCGGAAAGGGTTCCGGCAAGCTGCCACGAGCGTTCCTTCAGGCGGGGAAAAAGTTCGTAAACCCATTTGATATCCTCTGAGTAATCGTCTTTTCTCATGTATGCGCCGATTTTCAGGTTTTCGAAAACCGTCAGGTTCGGGAAAATACGGCGGCCTTCCGGAACCAGCGTGATTCTGTGCCGTACGATTTCCTCCGAAGGTTTTCCGGTAATGTCTTCGTCATTATAAAGGATCCTGCCGCTCTGCGGCTTGACCAGGCCGACCACGGCGCGCAGGGTGGTGCTTTTTCCCGCGCCGTTTGCGCCGATCAGCGTAACGATGCTCTTGTCCGGCACTTCAAAGGAAATGCCCTTGACGGCTTCGATGCCGCCGTAGGAGACATATAAATTCTCAATTTTCAGCATCTTCGTCCACCCCCAGATAAGCCTCTACCACACGCGGGTTGTTCTGTATTTCAGCGGGTGTCCCCTTGCCGATCGTCTGGCCGAAGTCCAGCACATAAATCCGGTCGGATATCTCCATCACCAGATCCATATGGTGCTCGATCAGGAAAACCGTCAGGTTGAAATCCTGCTGGATCTGCTTGATGGAGGCGGTCAGGTCCTCGGTTTCCTGCGGATTCATCCCGGCCGCGGGCTCGTCAAGCAGAAGAAGCTCCGGCTTGGTGGCCAGCGCGCGCGCAATTTCAAGGTGGCGCTGCTGTCCGTAGGGGAGGGAGCTTGCGACGGCGTCTTTCACGTCGGCCAGCCCCATCCTTTCCAGAAGCTCCTCGCTTTCCTTACGCATCCTTTTCTCGGCGCGGACCGCGCCCGGAAGCCGCAGGGTTGCGCTGAAAAGATTGCTTTTCATGGAAAAATGCTTCGCGATGATGATATTGTCGAATACGGACAAATCCTTAAACAGGCGGATATTCTGAAAGGTGCGCGCCACGCCCCTGCGGGTGATTTTATCAGGGCTCATGCCCGTGATATCCTCGCCGTGCAGAAAGATTTTGCCGCTGGAAGGGGTGTACACGCCGGTAATCATGTTGAAGGCGGTCGTTTTGCCCGCGCCGTTCGGGCCGATCAGGGCCACGATCTGATGCTCCCGGATCGTCAGGTGCAGATTGTCGACAGCGACGACGCCCCCGAACTGCATGGTCATATTTTCGGTTCTGAGTACGACGTTTTTATCGATGGTTTCATTGATGCTTTTGTTGTCCGGTGTCATTTCGTGCTGCCCCCTTCTGTGCTTTTCGGGGATTTTTTAGACTTGTTTTTTTCAAAGAAGTGAAAAATCCTGTCCCAGGTCAGTTCCGTTCTGCCCATTAGACCCTTGCTGTAGAACAGAACGATGATCATCAGCAGAAGGGAAAAGATTACCATGCTGAAGCCGGGGCGGAACAGCGAAACCTCGTAGCCGGCAACGGTCAGGGGTTCGTCGAAGGTGCGCAGCAGCTCCAGCCCGCAGGTCACGATGAACGACGCGATCACGGTGCCGCTGATGCTGCCCATGCCGCCCAGAACGATAATCAGAAGGAAGTTGTAGGTGAACGTAAAATAGAACTGCTTGGGGTCCACCGTGCCGAGCAGGGAAGCGTAAAGGCCCCCGCCGATGCCGGCGAAAAAGCCGCCCACGACAAAGGACATGACCTTGTGCTTGAACAGGTTGATGCCCATTGCCTCGGCCGCGATATCGTCCTCGCGGATCGCCTTGAACGCGCGCCCGTAGCTGGAATTGATCAGCAGCGCAGTCAGAATCAGGATAATGATGGCGACGCCGAATGACCACCACATGTTGTTCGCGTTATCCGGAATTTTGTTGATCCCGAGCGCTCCGTTCGTTATGCTCTGCAGGTTGGTGAGCAGGATGCGGATGATTTCCGAAAAGCCCAGCGTTGCAATCGCCAGATAGTCGCCGCGCAGCCGCAGCACCGGCGCGCCGATCAGAAAGGCCGCGGCTCCTGCGATCACGCCGCCCAGAAGCAGCGCCGGGACAAAGGGGAGATGAATCCCGGCAATGGCCGGATTCATGGGTTCCATATAAAAGATGGTGGAGCGCATATCCAGCGGGAGCGTGAAAATCGCCACCGTATACGCGCCGATCGCCATGAAACCGGCCTGGCCGAGAGAGAACAGGCCGGTAAAGCCGTTGATCAGGTTCATGGAAAGGCCGATAATGGTGTAAATTGCGCAAAGATTCAGGATTCTGACGACGTACGCGTCCAGATAGTTGTTCGCGAAATAGATCAGTGCCAGTACAATGACCGCAAGAATCGCAGTGCAGATGATGTTGCGCTTTTTTGTATCTTTCATCCTATCACACCTTCTCCGTTGTCTTTTCCCCGATCAGCCCCGTCGGTTTTACCAGCAGGATTAAAATCAGGAGGATGAAGGCGAACGCATCACGGTAACCGGTCAGCGGCTGGAAGAACGCAACCAGCATAACCTCGATCAGGCCGAGAATAAAGCCGCCCAGAACAGCGCCCTTGATGTTGCCGATCCCGCCGATGACCGCGGCGATGAAGCATTTCAGCCCGGGCATAACCCCCATCAGGGGGGATACCTGCGGGTATTTCATTCCCCACAGAATCACGCCGACAGCGGCCAGGCCGGAGCCGATGCCAAAGGTTGCGGCGATGACCAGATTGATGTTGATTCCCATTACGCGCGCGATTTCATAGTCCTTTGAAACGGCGCGCATCGCCATGCCGAGCTTGGTTTTATTGGTGACGAACAGAAGAATCGACATGCACACGACCAGAACGAGCGGTACAACGAGCGCGACCTTCTGAAGGGAGACCGTCCCAAGCGAAACGGTGGACATCAATCCCAGAAAATCCGGAAAAGCCTTTGGTTTTCCGCTGAAAAGATAAGTGGCGAGATTCTCAAGCAGAAAGGAAACGCCGATTGCCGAAACAAGCACGGAATCCTTCGGCGCGTCGCGCAGCGGGCGGTAGGCCACTCTTTCGATCAGCATACCCAGCCCCGCGGTCAGCACGACGACAAAAATACACGCGAAATACCACGGCAGGTGAAAGACCGCAACACCAAAAACGGTAAAGTAGGCCGCCATCATAAAAATATCGCCGTGGGCAAAGTTGATGAGGCGCAGAATTCCGTAAACCATCGTATAGCCGACGGCGATCAGGGCGTACAGGCTCCCCACCGCAATCCCGTTTGCCAGATTTTGTAAAAACAGTTCCAGTGTCATAGCACAACATCCCTACGTCAATTATTCGTTATTTTGCGATTGTAACCGTATCCTTATAAGTGAATTTTCCGTTTTTCACTTCTTTGATAATGGCGGAATCTTTGTCGGGATCTCCGTCCGCGTTAAAGGTCAGTTTTCCTGTGGCGCCCTCCACGTCCTTTGTCTTTGCCAAAGCACTGCGGATGGCGATGGAGTCGGAGGAATCGGCGGCTTCAATCGCCTTGATGATAACGAGGTAAGCGTCGTAGCCCAGCGCGCTGACCGCGGCCATATTTTTGTCGGGGTATTCCTTCTTATAGGCTTCGACAAACTTCTTGCCCTCTTCCGTTACGGGAGCGGAATCGTCGAAGAAGGTGGAGATGGTGGCGCCCTCCACGTCGGCGCCGCCCACGGAGGTGAACTCGTCAATGTCCCATGTGTCGCCGCCGAGGAACGGGACGGTGATGCCCAGCTGACGGGCCTGCTTCATGACCAGCGCGGATTCCGTAAAATTGCCGGGGGCAAAGACCACATCCGGATTGGCTGCTTTTACGGTGGAAAGCTGCGCGCCGAATTCCTGATCGTTGGTGTTGTAGTTAACGGTTGTTACAACAGAGTTCGGGTCGCCGGTCAGCTTGATAAAGGCCTCTTTGAAATATGTAGCCAGACCGACCGCGTAGTCGTTGGAAACCTCCTGAATGACGGCGGCTTTTTTCGCGCCGCTCTTAAAGGCGTAGTTCGCCATGACGGTTCCCTGGAACGGATCGAGGTAACAGACGCGGAAATAATAGTCGTTTCCTTTTGTCACCAGAGGATTCGTGCAGGAAGCGCCGACCGCGGGGACCTTGTTTTTCTTTACCAGATCGCCGGCGGCCATGGAAAAGCTGGAGCCCCAGGAGCCGATAATGGCGGAAACCTTATCTTTTTCAATCAGACGGGCGACAGCCGTGGTGGCTTGAGCCTTGTCGGATTTGTTGTCCGCAACAACGATTTCCACTTTTTTGCCGAGAACTTCGGGGTAGAGCTTGTTGGCGATTTTAATACCTTCGACTTCGGCCTCGCCGCCGGCGGCGTTTGCGCCCGTCAAAGGTTCAAATACACCGATTTTGATGGTGTCGCTGCCGGTTTCCGCGGAGCCGGACGCGGTGTCCACTTTTTTACATCCTGAAAATGCTGTTGCCGTCATTACCAATGCCAGCAGCAGTGCTGCAATTCTTTTCATGTCAGGTTGCCTCCTCAGTCAATTCAGTTTATTTTTGCGGCCCGTCCGGGACGCCTGTGAACGTTGTGTAAACTTTTTATGATTATATCATGCGGATATACAGAATTCAAGCAAAATGAATTTTTCGTTTTACGATCCGGCATTTTTCGCGGCATAATTTTCTCGTTTCCATTTAATCGGGCAGTATGATGAATATCCGTAACCGTAAAAGTGTAAATGGATTGATATAATGTACGCATGATTATTCTTTCAGGTGCCATTTTCCTGCAATTTTGCAAAAAAATTGTCCGATGCCAAAACGAAGCCGTGTGAAAATTTTTTGCATGGTTCCTGCAAAATGCTTATGAAATCCCCGAGTTTATACATTTTATTACAAAAAAGTTAAAAATTTTGCAAATAATACTGGAAAAATTTGAAAAAATAGATTATTATTAAAGAAAGTGGTGAAATATGTTTTTTTATATCATGATAAAACAACGTTTGTGGAGGCAGGACGATGGAAGCAGTCAGAAAAAACGAGAATAGCAGATTGATCAGTATTTTAAAAAGAATCTGGGACGGCCCGGATTACGAAGAAGAAGAAGAAGTTTCTTCCATGCAGTTTGGCAAATCCAAAATGGTAGAATATGCCCGTGAAGAAAACGTCGCGGAATTCAAGCTCGAAGTAAAAGAAGACGAGCCCGAGGACCTGCAGTTCAGCGCGCCCAAACCGATTGAAACGGGCAGACCCGAAATCCAGCCGCTGAAGTCGGATTTTCAGCCCCAGAAGCCGTACGAGCTTCCTACCGCCAATGATTACAATGCATCCAAGCAGACCACGGTGATATCAAAGGGCACCGTTATTGCCGGCGATATCAAATCGGAGGGCAACCTTGAGATTTACGGAACGGTTACGGGCGGAATTACGACCACCGGCAATATCAGGGTCAACGGAAAGCAGGTCGGCGATATTCAGGGCTCCAGCATTACGCTTTCGGCCTGTACGGTCCGCGGCAATGTCACCGCCACCGAGGATATGAACATCGACAGCGATTCCGTTGTCATCGGCGATATCAGGACCAAGAACCTGACGATCAACGGAAGGCTTCAGGGCAATATTCAGGCCAAGAACAGCATCGTCTGCCAGAGCAACGCAATTGTGATCGGCGATCTGAAAGCAGGCACGGTTACGGTGAACAACGGTGCCAAGCTTCAGGGCAAGCTGGAAATTTTCAGCGGCCAGCTGGGGGATATCCGAATTCAGGACGACGACAGGCCTGCCCGCCCCGCTCCCGCCGAATCATGAAACCATGAGAAATAAAAAACAGGGACGGAAATTTCCGTTCCTGTTTTTTTGCCGCTTTCGTTTTTTCTATGCCCGCCGCCACGATTTCGAAACCGGAAGCTTCAAAAGCTCCGCCGAGTTTTTCCAGTATATTTTCTCCTTTTGGGCGTCGGTCAGCCCGGTGCGCTCAATAAACGCAAACTGGTCGCAGGAACGGCTCCAGGGGCAATCGCTTCCGAAAAGCACGCGTTCCGCTCCATGCCGGTTCACCAGACTTTCAAACTGCCGCGGCGTACACCAAAACATGGACATCGCCGTGTCGAAGAACACGTTTTTCCCCATCAGGGATTCCTCTACCTCGCCGTACATTGCCATCCCGCCCATATGCGCGGCAATGATCGTCATGCGGGGAAACAAATCCGCCACCCTTGCGACGGCGGTGGGAGGGGCGTGTGTTCCTTCTGAAAAAAGGGAATCGCGGCCCGTGTGAAAAACGACCGGCAAGCCCAGTTCGGAAATGGCCTCGTAGACAGGGAAGAGTTTTTTATCGTCTATGAAAAAATCCTGATAATCGGGATGAAGCTTTACGCCGGACAGCCCCAGCGATTTGATCCGGTAAAGCTCTTCCACCGCGTTCGGCGCGTCGGGGTGCACCGAGCCGAAGGAGCGGATACTTTCGTTCTGTATGAACGCCGCCCAGTTGTTGATAACGGTTTGTTGGGACGGCTTTGTGGCGATGTTGAGCGCGGCGCAGACGTCGACTCCCCAGCTGCGGAGCTTTTCAGTGGTTTCGCCCACCGTGCCGTCCGTGCAGTAGGTCGCCTGACAGACGTTGGCGGAGACTTTTTTCAGCGCTCTTTTGGCAATCCGGTCGGTAAACATGTGGACATGAATGTCGATCAGCATAACAGACCTCCAAACAAAAGAGCGGGCGCCTGTGCGCCCGCTCTGAAAATCCAATTTGCAGTCAGCGGCGTCAGTCGCTGCTGAAGGGAAGCAGTGCGAGATGACGCGCGCGCTTAATGGCGATGGTCAGCTCACGCTGATGATGCGCACAGGTGCCGGTTACTCTGCGGGGCAGAATCTTGGCTCTCTCAGAAATAAAGCGGCGAAGCTTTGCAACATCCTTGTAGTCGATGGATTCCACTCTGTCGACGCAAAAGCCGCAAACCTTTTTGCGGGATTTACGTCCGCCGGGGCGGCGATCCTGTCTGTCGTTTCTGTCGTTTCTATCAGCCATGGCAATAAGCCTCCTTTTCTCATCAGTATTGAAGAGGGAATGCTTAGAACGGCAGATCGTCGTCTAAGGGCATCTCCTCAAAATCGCCGGTATCGCCGCTTGTGTAAGCGGGGGCCGGCTGCTCGGCGGGAATATCCGTTTTTGAATGATAATTGCTGCCCTGCGCTCCTGCGCTGTCGCGTTTTGACTCTGCAAAATGCACATTGTCAGCAACGACTTCAAACGCCTTGCGCTTGTTTCCGTCCTTGTCGGTATAGGTACGCGTCTGGATGGAACCCTGTACCGCAACCAGCTGGCCTTTGTGGAAGTATCTGCACACAAAATCCGCCGTGCTGCGCCACGCAACAATATCGATAAAATCGGCCTGACGGTCCGCTCCCGCTTTCACATAGGAACGGTCGACGGCAATTGTAAAGCTTGTTACGGAAACATCGTTCGGCGTATGCCTAAGTTCAGGGTCGGCAACAAGTCTGCCCATTAAAACAGCGACATTGAGCATTCAAATCACTCTTCCTTCTTAGCTTTCTTTCTTTATGATGAGAGAACGAAGGACACCGTCGGTAATCTTGTAAATTCTGTCGAGCTCAGCCGTAAATTCGGGAGCGCTCGTGAAGTTCACCAAGGTGTAGTAGCCTTCTTCCTGCTTCATGATCGGGTATGCAAGTCTGCGTTTCCCCCACTCATCAATGCTGTCGATGGTACCGTTTGCCTCGATCAGATCCTTAAACTTTTGAACCAGGGCGGCAATCGCGTCCTCACCGAGCTTTGTGGAGAGGATGAATACGGTTTCATAGGAATTCTTTACATCTGACATTATTTGCACCTCCTTTTGGACTTTGGCCCCGAAATAAATCCGGAGCAAGGATAGTAAGCCGAAAATTGCGGCTTAACAGAATAATTATATCAGCAAGGCATTATGAAGTCAAGACAAAAATCACAGCGTTTTGCAGAGCTCCTTCAGGTACGCCCTGAACTCGGGCCCGATATCCGGGTGCTTCAGCGCGACCTCCACCTGTGCCTGCATGATGCCCAGCTTGTTTCCCATATCATAGCGTTTCCCGGTAAAGTCCACCGCGACCATGCCCACGGAGCGGGCCAGCGCGCACATGGCGTCGGTCAGCTGGATTTCCCCGCCGGCGCCCGGCTGGGTTCGATCCAGAATATCGAAGATATCCGGCGTCAGGACGCATCTGCCCAGAATGGAATACAGGGACATGATTTTGTCGGGGGACGGCTTTTCGATCATATCCGTACAGCGGAAGTAGTTGTCGTGGATCGGCTCCACCTTCAGGGAGCTGTATTTGGTGATCGCTTCGGCGGTCACCTGCTTCACGCCCAGAACACCCTTGCCGAACTCGTCGTAAGCCCGGATCAGTTGGCCGCAGGCGGGGTCCTCGCCGATGATGACGTCGTCGCCGTACAGGACCGCGAACGGCTCGCTGCCGACGAAGGAGCGGGCGCAGTTCACCGCGTGGCCAAGGCCGCGGGTTTCCTTCTGACGGACGAAGTAAATGTTCGCCTCGTGGGAGAGGTCAATAATTTCCTTTAAAATCTTTTCCTTATCCGGGCCGCCGCTGGTCAGCTTTGCCTCCAGTTCCGGCACGCGGTCAAAGTGGTCCTCAATCAGTCCCTTGCCGCGGTTGGTGATAATCAGGATATCCGTGATACCGGAACGGACGGCTTCCTCCACAATATACTGGATGGCGGGCTTGTCCACAATCGGCAGCATTTCCTTCGGCATGGATTTGGTTGCCGGCAGCACGCGGGTCCCCAGCCCGGCGGCCGGAATGACAGCTTTTGTTACTTTCATTTTTACACTCCTAATATCTAGAATATTTGGGGCAGATAGAACACGATCATATAACAGATCAGAAGGCCGATCGCCAGAGAAGTGTTCACGCCGCCCTGCTCCTGCAGCTGAATCGCGGCAAGGGTCGGCTCCGGCGTATGACGATGGATCTGCTCGATCTTACCGATGCAGTGATTCAAATACCACTTGTTCGCGTTAAATCCCACCACCAGCATGAGGACGATCTGGACCAGCGCGATGATGGTCGGCACGCAGAACAGGAGGATCTGCTGGACCGGCTGCTGCGCAAGCAGCTCCGACACCTGCATCAGCTGGGAATAGGTGGGCGAAACCGTATCGATGGAAATTCCCTGCTGCTGCATCAGGGATTCCAGCAGCGGCATGGAAAAATTAAGGGACACATAGGTGGAAATCAGGTACAGAACGGTCATGACCGCGGTAATTATGGAACCGATTCTGTACTGTTTGCGGTACAGCATCCAGCCGCCCGAAAACAGGAACGCGCTGAAATTGAAACGGTTTCTGTGAAAACGCTTGAGGTTGAGGAATACCGGCAGATAATACTGGGTGTTGCCCTGTACCAGCTTGGCGAGGTCTCCCGCCGGGACGCTGCCGATCGGCTCGTTGGGGTTCACGCCGCCCATCGGGTCAAAGATAAACGGCATTGGCTGGCCCGGCTGACCCGATTGTCCCGGCTGACCCGGCTGACCCGGCGGAAAGGGGCCGCCCGCCCGGGGAAAGCCGTTCTGAGGGAACCCGTTCTGGGGAAATCCGCCGCTTTTGGGGAAACCGGCGACATCCTGCTGGTTCATGGTCAGCGACTGGCCGCAGTGGTCACAGAACATCGCGTTCTGTGAATTCAGACTGCCGCAGCGCGGACAGCGTTTGGTTCTGTTTTCCGCCCCGTTTGCCGCCGGGTCGGCGGCCTTCGGTTCCTTCTGCGGGGGAGTCCACGCGGCATGGGTGCCGTGTTTGTCCGAAAAAACGCATTTGCCCGCCTGCATGTAGCACTCGCGGTGATACGGCGCGCCGCATTCGGGGCAGACGACGATATCGTCGTCCCGCGCAAAAGGTTTTCCGCAGACAGGGCAGTTTAAACCTGTATAGTCAATCATAGTTTATCCTCCCATAATGTAGATATCAATCCTGTTATATGAAACTATTGTATATAATTTCAAAAGAAACTTCAATAATATATTCAATAAGTTTTCAGCTAATTCATAATTGACCGCGCGTCAGGCTTACGTCCGGCGCGGTGTGCGGGGCCGTTATTCCGTAATTTCATCTTTACATTATACACGGAATAATTTATAATTAATAACAATCCTTGCATTTTTTACTGAAAGACTCCACTTTGGTTCCCTTCCGGTTCCGTCGGAGGGAACACGGAATTACGCGATAAGCGGATTGAAAATCCTGTAATGGAATAATTTATTTGAAGGATGATAGTATGCTGCAGTTTGAAGAAATGAAGCTTGCTTTGCAGGAGCTGGAGCCGGATCTGGACGATCTGGCGGAAGCGCTTGGGCTTGAAGGCATGCGCGAAGAGATTGCGAAGCTCGACGAAAAAGCCGCTCAGCCCGGTTTCTGGGACGATATGAGCACTTCTCAAAAGGTTTTGCAGCGTTCCAGTATGCTGAAGAATAAGGCTGCCGCATATGAACGGCTGAAAAATTCGTATGGCGATACGCTGGCATTAATAGAGCTTGCCAATGAGGAGGGAGATTTATCCCTTTTGCCGGAAGCGCAGGAGGAACTGAAAAAGTTTCAGGATGAGCTGGAAGCGCAGCGCCTGTCCACTCTGCTGACCGGGGAATACGACGGCAAGAACGCGATCCTGACGTTCCACGCGGGCGCCGGCGGAACGGAGGCGCAGGACTGGGCGGAAATGCTGTACCGAATGTACTGCCGCTGGGGCGAGCGCCACGGCTACAAGGTGGAAACGCTGGACTATCTGGACGGCGAGGAAGCGGGGCTGAAAAGCGCCAGTATCCTGATCGAGGGCATCAACGCCTACGGCTTCTTAAAGAGCGAGGCGGGCGTGCACAGGCTGGTCCGCGTATCCCCGTTCGACGCCTCCGGCAGAAGGCACACCTCGTTTGCCTCCCTGGAAGTAATGCCGGAAATCGATGACGACGTGGAGGTCCAGATCAACCCCGAGGACATCAAAATGGACGTTTACCGCGCGAGCGGCGCGGGCGGCCAGAAGGTCAACAAGACCTCCTCCGCGGTGCGCCTGACCCATATCCCCACAGGGATCGTGGTGTCCTGTCAGGTGGAGCGCAGCCAGTACCAGAACCGCGACGTGGCGATGAGGATGCTGAAATCCAAGCTGGTCGAAATCAAGGAGCGCGAAAATCTGGAGCGCATCGAGGACATCAAGGGCGTCCAGAAGGAAATCGCGTGGGGCTCGCAGATCCGTTCCTATGTCTTTATGCCTTATACGCTGGTCAAGGATCACCGCACCGGCTTTGAGTCGGGCAATATCAACGCCGTGATGGACGGCGATCTGGACGGCTTTATCAACGCCTACCTGAAAGCCCAGAGCCTTGACGCCCTCGGCGAAAATATCGAATAAAATAAGCAAGGGGCTGCGCGACGCAGCCCCCGTTTTGTTTTAGCACTGACTTTTTAACAGCTTCTGCAGACGGTTGTCCCTTCCGCTGAAAAGGACGCGCACGTAATCCCCCATGATTCTGGAAGCAAAGCGCTCCGTGTACCGTTCCTGCAGCTCCTGGATGGAAAGGTTCGTGCTGATGATGGTCGGCTTCTGGGTCATCAGCCGCGTATTGACGATATTGTAAATTTCGGCGCAGGAAAACGCGGTTCGGAATTCCGTGCCCAGGTCGTCCAGAATCAGCAGGTCGCAGTCCAGGATCATGCGGCCGGTGTTTCCCTCGTCGCGGCCGAAATGCTCCCGTTCCAGCTTGGCGATCATGTTGTTGACGGAGCAGTAAACCACGCCGAAGCCCTTCTGGATGGCTGTGTTGGCAATGGCGAGCGACAGATGCGTCTTGCCCAGCCCCGTGGCGCCTTGCATCATCAGGCTGGGGGAGGAGGGGGAAAAGCTGTCCGCGTATCTGCGGCAGTTGCGGTATACGCCCTCCATGACGCTGCGCGGGGACCTTGCCGTGTCGCCTTCGGCTTTGTCCGGGTAAAAATCCAGCGAAAAGCTTTCAAAGGTGGAGAGCTTCAGCGGCGTAAGGGCGTTCAAGGAATCATAGGCCTGCGCGCGGAGAAGCTTCTTCATGCATTCGCACATCCTGCCGTCAACATACCCGGTGTCGCCGCAGAGCCTGCAGGAATACTCCGGATCCAGATAATGCTCGCCGCAGCCAAAGGAATTCAGCTTTTCTTTTAATTGATTCTGAAGGGCAAGATTTTCCGCTTTTAACCGGGTGAGCTGCTCTCTGGCGCTGCCGCCGCCCAAAACCGCCCTTGCCGCGGCGATTGCCGTGCGCGACAGGACGGACTCGATTTCGGCGGCTTCCGGGCAGATTCCGTAAAACGCCGCCTTTCGCTGCGCGGCCGTGTCCTCCGCTTTTTTACGGCGCTCGGAAAGAATCTGTTCCGCGCTCTCGTAAACCTCCCTGCTGTAGCCCAATGCGATCACTTCCTGTCAAAATTGTCAAACACGCTGGAACGCTCGTATTCTTCAATGTCATAGGAGGTTTTCTGGGGATTGGCGCTTTTGCGCGCGGCCGCCCTTTCCTCCTTGTCCTTCTGCGCCTGCTCCAGCGTAGAAATGCCTTCCCGGTTCCAGCGCTCCAGAATCTTGTTCATATAGCTGATAGTGAATTTTCCGGTGTTGTCCACACTGCGCTCATACGCCTCGTGAATCAGCGGAAGCGTGAACTTCCACTGTGCGACCCAGACCGAGGCGAACGCCTGCTCCTTGGTGGAAGGCGCGCGGTGGGGAATGCCGGCCGCCTGCTCTACCACCCGCCACGCCTTTTGGCTTTCGTCCAGCCTGCGCAGCTTTTCCTCCGCCTTTTCATGGGTGAAGATTTCCTCGTCGGCCCAGTTCATGGCTACTTTCTCTATGTAACGGGTGTTTGCCTTGCCGATGCTGACCACATACTGCAGCAGCATGATGATCACGTCCGCGGGCAGCCCGAAATCATCGTGCAGCATCAGAAGCATCGCGGAGTCCCCGTTGGAGATCAGCCGGCCCAGAATCTGCTCGGCCTCCTGCATCAGGCAGGCGATTTCCGTCGATTCGCCGATCCTTTTCGCGACAAAGGCGTTGTCGGGCTTTTGCGGGCGGAAAAACAGCCTGCGCGGTTTTTCGGCGGGTGCCGGCCCGGGCTTTTCCGGTTCGTGTTCCGGCCCTTTTTCCATCGGGACGGCTTCTTTATTTTCAGGAACGGTCTCCGTCCTTCCGGGAGGCGTCAGCTCTTTGTCTTTCTCACAGAAAAGCCCCGTCTGCTGCCAGTAGAGCATGGCGTCGGCGACGTCGGCCTTGTCAATACACAGCGCTTTCGCGATATCCGTCGCTTCAAAGGGGTCGCCCGCGTGGCGAAGCTCCCATAAAAGCACCTTCAGCTGAACGGAACCGGCCAGCTTGATATGTTGGTCAACTACGGAGCAGGGCACCGCGAAAACGGAGTTCCAGTCTCCGAGATTAATGGAATAACTCATAGAGGGTCACCTTTCCCTAACAATTCGGTTTTAGTCTTGTCTGTTATTATAGCATAAGGATGCGAAATAGGGAATTCAAAAAAAGGGGAGAATATTTTTGAAAATTCCCTTGACAAAGGTCGGGTTTTGTCATATAATTATCCACGCACCAAATCTGCGAATGTAGCTCATCTGGTAGAGCGCCACCTTGCCAAGGTGGAGGTAGCGAGTTCGAGCCTCGTCGTTCGCTCCAATATTGCGAAGCGCCGGTATACTGCCGGCGCTTTTTTGTCGGGCAGGCCCGTGCTTTATTCGCGGCGCTTATTCACAAACCTGTGGGAATGTGGTATAATATTAAAGTTTTGTGAACTTATGATTAAAGAGGGAATATCGATTATGAATTCAAGAAATGACATTCGAAATGTTGCAATTATCGCACACGTCGACCACGGCAAAACCACGCTGGTCGATCAGCTGCTGAAACAAAGCGGCATTTTTCGTGCCAATGAGAATGTTGCCGAGCGGGTCATGGACTCCAACGACCTTGAGCGCGAACGCGGCATCACGATCCTTTCCAAAAATACGGCCGTCATGTACGACGGCGTCAAAATTAATATCGTGGACACTCCGGGTCACGCCGATTTCGGCGGCGAGGTGGAGCGCATCCTGATGATGGTGGACGGCGTCCTGCTTCTGGTGGACGCGTTTGAGGGCTGCATGCCGCAGACGCGCTTCGTGCTGAAAAAAGCGCTCGGCCTCGGCAAAAAGCCGCTGGTGGTCGTCAACAAGATCGACCGTCCGGGCGCGAGGCCGGCGGAGGTGGTGGACGAGGTGCTCGACCTGTTCATTGAGCTGGGCGCCAATGACGACCAGCTGGAATTCCCGGTCGTTTACGCTTCCGGCCGCGACGGCTACTCCACGCTGGACCCGGATGTTCCGGGAAAGGATATGACGCCGCTCTTCGACGCCATCCTTCAGTATATCCCCGCGCCGCAGGGCGATCTGAACGGGCCGACACAGGTCCTGTTTTCCAATATCGACTACGACGACTACGTCGGCAGGATCGGGATCGGGCGCGTGGAGCGCGGCGAGATCCACAGCGGGGAAAACGTCGTCCTCTGCTGCCGCGACGGCGAGCAGAAGAATGTAAAGGTTGCCAAGCTGTATCAGTTTGAGGGCCTGAAGCGGGTGGAGGTGCAGGAAGCGAAGCTGGGCGATCTGGTCGCCGTTTCCGGCATTACCGGGCTGAATATCGGGGAAACCGCCTGCGCGCCGGACTGTATCGAGCCGCTGCCCTTCGTTAAGATAGACGAGCCCACCGTTTCGATGATGTTCATGGTCAACAACAGCCCGTTCGCCGGAAGAGAGGGCAAATACGTCACTTCGCGCAACCTGCGTGACCGCCTCTTTAAAGAGGTGGAAACCAATGTCGCCATGCGTGTGGAAGAGACCGACTCCGCGGATACCTTTAAGGTTTCCGGGCGCGGCGAGCTGCACCTTTCCATCTTGATCGAGCAGATGCGCCGTCAGGATTACGAGTTTCAGGTTTCCGGGCCGCACGTGATCTATAAGACCGTCAACGGGAAAAAATGCGAGCCGATTGAGCTGCTCATGATCGAGGTGCCCGACAGCTACGTCGGCGCCGTTATGGAAAAGCTGGGCAACCGCAAGGCCGAGCTGCTCAACATGGGTACGCGCGACACCGGCATGACCCATCTTGAGTTCAAGATTCCGGCCCGCTGCCTGATGGGCTACCGCCAGGAATTCCTGACCGATACCAACGGCAACGGAATCATGAACAACGTGTTCGATTCCTACGAGCCGTATAAGGGCGACGTCCAGACGCGCGCGCAGGGTTCGCTGATCGCGCACGAAGCCGGCGAGTCCACCGGTTACGGCCTTTTCTACGCGCAGGACCGCGGCCGCCTGTTCATCGGGCCGGGCGTTGAGGTGTACGAGGGCATGATTGTCGGCGCCAGCCCGAAATCCGACGATATCGTCGTCAATGTCTGCAAGAAGAAGCATGTTACCAATACCCGCGCCTCCGGCTCGGACGACGCTTTGAAGCTCACTCCGCACACGGTTTTAAGTCTGGAACAGAGCCTTGAGTTCATCCGCAACGATGAGCTGGTCGAGGTGACGCCAAAAAGCATCCGTATGCGTAAGATGGTACTGAGCAAAGAGCTTCGGATGAAACAGGCGAGTAAAAATAAATGATATGAGCTTTGTAATACTGGATTTGGAATGGAACGGGACCTACAACCGCCGGCTCAAGGGCTTTATGAACGAGATCATCGAGTTCGGCGCGGTGAAGGTGGACTGTGACCTGAACGTGGTCGATACCTTTGAGGCTCTGATCCGTCCGCAGGTCGGCAAGAAAATCAGCGGGAAAATCAAAACGCTGACCAGCATTACCAATGAGGACCTGAAGGACGGGCTGCAGTTCATGCAGGTCGTGAGCCGGTTCCGGAAATGGGCGGGCGACGCGGTGTTCATGACGTGGGGTACGTCGGATGTCCTTGCGCTGATTGAAAACTGCCGCTACTTTTGCGGCAACGAGCGTATCCCCTTCCTGAAGCGCTATGTGGATCTTCAGGCCTACTGCGAAAAGAGGCTCGATTACGACCCGGCGAAGCAAATGGGCCTGAGCACTTCCGCGCAGCTGCTGGATATCGACGAGGAGGGCTTTGACCATCACCGCGCTTTGGGGGACAGCCTGCTGTCGCTGCGGTGCTTTCAGAAGCTGTATGCCCCCGGGCAGCTGGAGCCGTTTGTTCAGGACGCGACAACGGATGAGTTTTACAACCGGATTCTTTTCAAGACACTGATTGTCTGCGATCTGAACAACCCGCTGATCAAACGGAGCGATCTGCATTTCAGATGCGATCTCTGCGGCGGGCGGGCGCACAGGACGAGCGAATGGCAGCTCAAGAACAAGAGCTACCGCGCGGAGTTCATCTGCTGGCACTGTCACCGCAGGTTTTACGGCCGGGTGCAGTTCAAGCTGAAATACGAGGGCATGGTTGTAAAAAAGACGATCCTTCCGGTCAATGCCGAAAAGGATAAAACGGAGGACGCAGGGCCTCAAGAGGAGAGCTGAAAGCCCTCCTCTTTTTTACGCCCGGATATTTGCATTCCCTTTTTTGTTATGATAGAATCAAGACAATCAATCCGGGAGGCGTCTTTATGAGTTGTAGCGTGAACAATATGAATCGGCGGGAAAGGGACGGCGTCGTCTTTCTGACCTTTCCCTCCTTTGAAAAATACAGCTTCGTCAGCCATGCCTTTTCCACGCGGACCGGCGGTGTGAGCGAAGGGGAATACGCTTCGATGAACCTGAATTTCGGACGGGGCGACAGCGACGAAAACGTGGTGCGGAATTTTCAGCGGTTCTGCTCCGCGGCGGGCTTCGATTACTCCACGCTGGTCGCGTCGGCCCAGGACCACCACACGGTTGTGCGCCGGGTGGGTCCGGAACACCGCGGAACGGGCGTCTGGAAGCCGAAGGACAGGAACAGCGTGGACGGACTGATCACCAATGAAATAAACGTGACCCTGACCACTTTTTACGCCGACTGCGTGCCGCTGTTCTTTCTCGACCCGGAACGCCGCGCGATCGGCCTTGCCCACGCGGGCTGGCGCGGTACCGTCGCCAAAATGGGGGCCGAAATGGTCAAAGCCATGGTCCGGGAGTTCGGCAGCAGCCCGAAGGAGCTCCTTGCCGCCGTCGGGCCGTCCATCGGCCCGTGCTGCTTTGAGGTGGACGCCCCCGTCTGCAGGGAATTTGCCGCGCTGACCGAAATCCGTCCGCACGAATTCATCGTTGAGAAGGGCGGGGGGAAATATACGGTCGATTTATGGGAGGCCAACCGGCGCCTCCTCATGGAAGCGGGCGTGCCCGCACAGAATATCGAGGTGGCGCGGCTCTGTACAAAATGCAACGCGCAGTGGCTCTGGTCCCACCGGGCCAGCGGGGGAAAACGCGGGGGTCTTGCCGCGATGATGTGCCTGAAGGGGGAAAAAGCATGACGACGGAGCGCTGTATGCTGTGCCCGCGCGCCTGCAAAGCCAGACGGACGGAAACCGAAGGGGCCGGGTTCTGCGGGCTGGGGACCGACCCCGTCGTCGCCCGCGCGGCGCTGCATTTCTGGGAGGAACCCTGTATCAGCGGAAAACGCGGCTCCGGCACGGTCTTTTTTACCGGCTGTTGCCTGAAATGCGTGTTCTGCCAGAATTACCGGATCAGCACCGAAAAGGCGGTGGGGAAAAGAGTCGGTGTGCGGGAGCTTGCGCGTATTTTCGACCGCCTTGCCGAACAGGGTGCGCACAACCTCAATCTGGTCAGCCCCACCCAGTTTGTCCCCGCCGTCATCGGGGCTTTGAAGCTCCGGAAATCCCGGATTCCCGTCGTGTACAATTCCGGCGGCTACGAAAGCCTGGAAACGCTGAGGCTGCTGGAGGGCCTGATCGATGTCTATCTTCCCGATCTGAAATACGCGGACGACCCGATCGCCCTGAAATATTCCGGCGCGCCGGACTACGCGGAACGCGCGAAGGCCTGCGTGCTGGAAATGGCGCGGCAGACCGGCCCGGCCCAATTTGACGACGAGGGGATGATGACGCGCGGCACGATCGTGCGGCACCTGATTCTGCCGGGCAATACGCGCAACTCCCTTGCCGTTCTGGACTGGCTGGGCGAAAATCTTCCGGACGGGGCACTTGTCAGCCTGATGGCGCAGTACGTGCCCTGCGGAAAAGCAGCGGATTACCCCGAAATCAACCGCAGAATCACAAAACGGGAATACCAAAAGGTTCAGGAGCATCTGTTCCGTTTGAATCTGGACGGCTTCGTGCAGGAAATGGAATCGGCGAACCGGAGCTTTATTCCTTCTTTTAATCTGGAAGGCGTTTCGGCAGGCTCTTGACAAACGGAAAGAGTCGTTGTAAACTGTTATATAGTTTTTAATACTACATAAAATAATTTATGATAGAAGTTGATATTATGAACGATAACAGTATAAATAAATCCGAATGGAGGACCGCACGCCGCAAGGAGCTGGAGCTTCCCAGCTACACCGTAGCGGAGGAAATGATCAACGCCGCCACGCACGGGGTCGGGGCCGGTCTTGCGATCGCCGGCCTTGTCGCGCTTCTGGTCAACGGGCGCCGCGATCCGCTGACGCTTGCCGCGGATTCCGTTTTCGGCGTAACCATGATCCTGCTGTATACGGTTTCCACGCTTTATCACGCGCTCGGAGTCTGCCCGGGAAAAAAAATCTGCCAGATACTCGACCACTGCACCATTTTTCTTTTGATCGCGGGAACCTACACGCCGATTTCGCTGCTGTGCTTCGGCGGGGTTACGGGCTGGGTCATGTTTTCGATTGTATGGACGGTGGCCGTTGTCGGCATCGTGCTCAACGCGATCGATCTCAAGCGCTTCAAAACGTTTTCCATGGTTTGCTATCTGGCCTTGGGGTGGCTCGTGATCTTCTTTTTCAAACCGCTGCTCACGCACCTTGATCCGGGCGCTATTTTCAACCTGATTGCCGGCGGCGTGTTTTACACAGTCGGCGCGGTGATTTACGGAGTGGGGAAAAAAGTTAAATATATGCACTCCGTGTGGCATTTGTTTGTGCTTGGGGGAACCATTTTTCATTATTTGGTCATTTATCATATTTCTGTATAAATTTGTTTACAAATCGTATCACATTTTCCTTTTTTTCTGCGATATAATGAATACACAGAATACAATCGCAGCATGGAGAGGTGACGCAATTGGATATTGTAGAAAGACAGATGTCTTTTGATTCCTGTGCGGATGACGAAAGGATTTTTGCACGGATTATGGAGCCTGCCGATCAGGCAGATGTCCGGGCCGTGCTGCAGATTTCCCATGGAATGGCGGAGCACAGCCTCCTTTACATGGATTTTGCCCGCCAAATGGCTGAAAAAGGCTACGCCGTGGCCATCAACGACCATCTGGGCCACGGAAAATCGGTTTCGGCCGGCGGTGAGTACGGTTATTTCGGCAAGGGCGGCTGCCAGAACCTTGTCAAAGACATGCATAAGCTGTATGCCCTGATGCGCAAGGATTATCCCGATGTGCCGTATGTGCTGATGGGACACAGCATGGGTTCTTTTCTGGCCCGTTCCTACGCCGCCCAATACGGTGAGGAGCTGGACGGGGCGATTTATATGGGCACCTGCGGCAGTCCCGGCCGGGGGGTGCTTACCGCCCAGAAACGGCTCGGCGACGCCATTGTCAAAAAGAAGGGTGAAAAAAGCCACGATCCGCTTTTCGCGAAGCTTTCCACCGTAAAATACAACAAGGCCTTTGCGCCGTTTATGACGCCGAACGACTGGATTTCGCGCGATGAGGCAGAGGTGGAAAGGTATACGAAAGACCCGCTCTGCGGGTTTGATCTGACCGTTTCCGGCTATCGGGATATCGTTTACCTGCAGGCCGAGATCAGCTCTTCCCGCTGGTTTAAGAAGATGCCGAAAATCCCCATTTTGCTGCTGTCGGGCGAAAAAGACCCCGTCGGAGATTTTGGCAAAGGGGTCAAACAGGTTGCGGCAAGGCTCAGGAGAACCGGCCACGACGTCCGCCTGATTTTATACCCCGGGGCGCGTCACGCGCTTCTGAGCGAAACCAATAAACAGGAAGTTTACGGGGAAATAGAAAACTTTCTTGTGTCCGTAACAAAAGGATAAACTCAAAAGGACAGGGCAAAGCGTCGGCTTTGCCCTGTCCTTTTGTGATATCTGCCGGCCGCGCTCCATATATTTCCATAGGAGGAGAATTCCTATGTTTGTAACTGTCCGCATGAACCGCAAGCTGTCCCTGATGTTATTCACCACGGCGGCCATTGTACTGATCATCGCTTTCGGCGCGGTGAACCCCGCCAAAGCGACGGATAACGGCAAGGGGATCAAGCTGCCTGTTCTGATGTATCACAGTATGCTGAAAGATAAATCCTATCAGGGCGTATATGTGATTTCACCGGATCTCTTTGAAAAAGATCTCCGGTATCTCCGGGAAAAAGGCTATACGGCGGTTGTCGTACAGGATTTGCTGGATTATGTAAATCAGAAGAAGCCGCTGCCGTCCAAGCCCGTCATGATCACGTTTGACGACGGGTACTACAACAATTATCTCTACGCCTATCCTCTTGTTGAAAAATACGATATGAAAATGGTGCTTTCCCCAATCGGCTACTATACCGACCTGTTTTCCGACAGCGTCAGCCCGGAGCACGCCAATTATTCACACTGCACCTGGGATGAGCTGAATGAGATGATCGCATCCGGCCGGGTGGAAATTCAGAACCATACCTATAATCTTCATGAAAATAAAAACGGCCGGCTCGGGGCCGGGATGAAACGGGGAGAAAGCGTCGGCAGCTACACCTCCCTTCTGACAGAGGACCTCAGCAAAATGCAGGGGGAAGTAAAAGAGCATACCGGCCATACTCCCAGCGCGTTTGTTTATCCGTTCGGCGCCATCAGCGGCGCGTCGGTACCGATTATCCGGAAGCTCGGCTTTCAGGCCAGCCTGACCTGCGAGAGTCGGATGAACTATATTACGGAGGATCCCGAATGCCTTTATGGCCTCGGCAGGTACCTCCGGCCCGGCAAAATGACGACGGAGGCCTACTTCCGGAAAATCAAACTGGAATGAGGCCTAATTCCCGATTTTTTTCATGATCACCTTTTCAATCATATGCAGGATGACGGTCATCAGGCTTGTGGCCACCAGGAACATGGGCACCAGCACCAGCACCATGGGCAGGGTCAGGTCCACCACGGCAAAAAACGACTGGAAGAAAACCAGCGCAATGATAAAAGCGGAGGCCATGACGGAAAATAACGCGGCATGCTTCAGGTTGAACGGCATGCAGACTTTAAATAGGGTCATCAGGCCGGTATATCCGGTAATGATCACGGCAAGCGTGGAGATTTGCTCCTGTGTAAAATTCAGGAAGCCGGAAAGAAGCACAAGCAGAACGATGTTCAGCGCCATTGTCAGCGCGCCCGGCAGCGCTTTTTTGATCACGTTGACAATAAACCTGCCCCGGATCCGTTCCCGGTTGGGTTCGAGCGCCAGGATAAACGACGGATATCCGATGGTTACGGCGTTAATCAGCGTAAACTGAATCGGCTGGAAAGGGTAGTCGCAGCTGCAAAAAATGAACAGCACCGCGATGATCGCGGAAAATATCGCTTTTACAAGAAACAGGGAGGCTGAGCGCTGCAGGTTGTTGATGGAGCGGCGCCCCTCGTTGACAATGCGGGGCATGCTTGCGAAATCCGAATCCAGAAGAACCACCTGCGAAACCGTTTTGGAAGCGTCGCTGCCGGAGGCCATCGCGATGCTGCAGTCGCTTTCCTTTAAGGCGAGCACGTCGTTCACGCCGTCGCCGGTCATGGCGACCGTGCGTCCCCGCCCTTTTAATGCTTTGATCAGGTCGAGCTTCTGCCGCGGCGTAACGCGCCCGAATACGGAGTATCTCGCCGACGCTTCCTTCAGCTCTTCATCGGTTTTCAGCGTGGTCGCGTCAATATAGCTGTCGGCCTTTCTCAGTCCGGCCTTTTTGGCGATATTGGCGACCGTGACCGCGTTGTCGCCGGAAATCACTTTCAGATCGACGCCTTGGGAAGAAAAATATTCCAGTGTCTTCTTTGCGTTCTTGCGGATTCTGTCGCTCAGGAGGATCAGCGCAAGGGGAGAGATGTCGGCGGGCAGTACGCCGCTGCCGTCCAGCGGATGTTTGCTGTGGGCCAGAAGCAGCACGCGCTGCCCCCGGGAGGAATATTTTTCAACCTCCGGCCTGATCTGCTCAAAGCCGTCCTTCAGGACAAACTCGCCCGCGCCCACAAGAAAGCTGCCCGCTTCCTGAAAGCTCGCCCCGCTCCATTTTCGGGCGGAAGAAAACGCGACCGTATTTGTGCATTTCCACGCGGGGGGCTTGCGGTCCAGCGCCTTCAGAGCGTTGGAGGTCGGATTGTCGTCATTGACCGCCTTCATCACCGCGGCGATCGCGTCCTCGGCCTCCTGACGGGAAATGTCGCACAGGGGGACAACGGCGTCCACCTGCATGGTTCCCTCCGTAATGGTCCCCGTTTTGTCCAGGCAGAGCGTATCGACGCGGGCGAGGGTCTCAATGGAATAGAGATCCTGCACCAATGCTTTGTGGCGGGCCAGGCGCAGCACGCTCACCGCCAGCACGACGCTGGTCAGAAGGACAAGCCCTTCCGGAATCATGCCGATCAGCGCGGCCACGGTGCTGACGACCGCGCGGTTGAAGGGTTGTCCCGAAATGTAGATTTGTTTGTAAAACAGCATCAAGCCGATCGGGATAATGGAAAACCCGGTGTATTTGATGATTTTATTGATCCATGTCATGATTTCGGAATTCGGCTTTTTCAGGTATTTGGCGCTTTGCGTAATTTTTGCCGCGTAATTTTCGGCTCCGATATGTTCGACCTTCGCAAGGCAGCTTCCGCTCCCGATAAAGCTTCCGCTCAGAAGATGGTCGCCGCTTTTTTTGACGATCAGGTCGGCTTCGCCCGTAATCAGCGCCTCGTTGACCTCGCATTCGCCGTCCGCGATCACACAGTCGGCGCAGACCTGATTTCCGGAGGAAAGCACCATCATATCGTCCAGCACCAGCTCGCTGACGGGAAGGTCCCGTTTGACGCCGCCGCGCAGAACATGCGCTTTCGGCGCGGCGATCAGCTTCAGCCGGTCGATCGTCTTTTTTGCCTTGATTTCCTGAATGGTCCCGATCAGGATGTTCGAAAAAATGACGCCCATAAACAACAGGTTCTTGTAGGAGCCCACCATTAAAATCAAGCCCGCGAGAATTGCATTTACTATATTGAAGGGCGTGATCAGGTTGCCGTGAATAATTTGTCCGACCGTTTTGGTTTTTATTTCCTCTGTGCCGTTTACCAGACCCTGCCGGCGCCGCGCTTCCGCTTCTTCTTCCGAAAGCCCGGAAATTTTGCTTGCATCCATCATGAATTTATCCCCGTCCGTGTATTAATCTTAATGAAATTCATTATACTATAGTCAGCCGCTTTTTTGTCATTGTAATAAATATTTGAAAAAAACTTCAAAATTTCGCAACAATTTCCGTCGAAATCACCAAATTGTGATTTGGTCAAGCGGGATATTCGATTGATAATTTACCTTGTTTCGTATTTGCATTATGAGTATAATTAAGCGGTATAAGATATCGTGGATGAATTGGGTCCACCGTTTAACAGTGTAGGAATATGTGAAGAAAGGGGTCTGGCCCTTATCAGCATGATAAACATTGATTTTCAGAAGACAAAGCTGCCTGTCCGGGATTTTGACAGTTTGCTCGTTTTGCTGCTGACAGTCTCTATTTTTACTCCCTTTTATTTCAGCGTTGCCGTAACCTGCGGGATCGCCGTGATGACGATGATGAACTGCAAAATAAGGACGAAAGCTTTTTCGTCTCCGTACTCCAAATATCTGCTCGGCTTTTTAATCATTCCTTTTTTTGTGTCCGCCACCTATAACAATTACTGGGGCATGCTCTATGCCATTGTGATTCTGGCCGCCGCGACCTGCGCCTTTTATGTCAGAAGCGTCATGACGCGCCGGCTTTTCGATCAGGTCATGGATGTGTCCTGTATTGCGAGTATCTGGTGCGCGCTGATCGCGGTTTTTCAGAAGATCACTGCTTACGGCGCCGCGCCCCGATACCGCCCGGTTTCCGCGTTCCACAACGCGAACTGCTACGGCATGATGATTGAATTTATTATCATTATTGCCATCTATCGGATTTTTACAAAAGCAAAGAACAAAAACTTTTATCTGGGCGTTATCGGCATCAACCTGGTCGGGCTTTATCTGTCGGCGAGCCTTTCGGCCTTCGTCGCCACCGCGTGCGCGGTTATGACCGTCCTGCTCTACAAGAGGAGATACAGGCTGGCGGCCGGTCTGGTGCTGCTTGCGGCTGCCTTTATTTCCGTCAGCCTTGTTTTTCCGTCGATTTTTCCAAGGGGGCTGGAAGCGATCGACAGCACCTGCGGACAGCGGATTTCAATTTGGACAACCGCGATCAAGGGGATTGTACGCCATCCGTTTTTGGGAACCGGGGCACTTTCCTATCAGATGATCTGTGAGCAGCTGGGCGGGTACAAAACCTACCATTGCCATAATCTGCTGTTGGACACCCTGTTGAATTTCGGCTTTATCGGGTTCGGCGCAATCGGCTTTTATGCGGCTATGCAGCTGAAACTGCTGGCTTTGCGGTTTAAGAACAATCTGGGCAGGGACCTGAATATTCTTGTCCTTGCCGCCGTCGTTGCAGTCTTCGTGCACGGCCTTACCGACGTTACGATTTTCTGGATCCAGACGGGGATGATGTTCCTGCTGATGTTCTCGTCGACGGGCATCGGGTCGGAGTGCCTGGAGCGCAGGCTGCGTCTGCCTTCGCTCGTTCCGGATTACGCCGAGGACGTCAAGGCACAGCCTGCCTACCTGAAAAACTGATTTTTCGGTTTGGTCTTGACTTATCGAAGAAAAGAGGCTATCATCTGCTTGTAGTTGAATAGTATGTGATAGCAATACGGTTTATTGTCCCCCTGCCTCACAAAATCCGGCAGGGGGATTTCTATGCTTGATTCATTTCTGAAAGAGAGGTGCAAAAATGAAAAAGAATAAATTGCAGGCAACCGGAATCAGCGCGCAGGCCATTGCGCAAAAGCTGGCGGAGTACTCCAGAATGGAGAAATACATGCTGCTCTCCGCCCTGAAAACGAGGGAAAAGGGACTGGACATTGTCGATGTGGAAATGTTTTCCGAAGAGTACAAAAGCAATGAGATTTCCCATGAAAAACCAAAGCCGTGGTACGTGCAGCTGATGAAAGCCTTTGTCAACCCGTTCACCCTCGTCCTGCTGATCATTGCCGCGATTTCCTTCCTGACGGAGGTGGTCCTCGCGAAGCCGGACGAAAAAAGCCCGGCGGCCGTGATCGTCATTCTTTTTCTGGTCCTGGTAAGCGGGGGGCTGCGCTTCTTTCAGGAATTCCGTTCCGGAAAGGAAGCGGAAGGGCTGAAATCCATGGTCAAGACGACCGCGACGGTGATCCGCCGCGAAAACGGCCGGGAAGAGATTCCGATGGCGGAGCTGCTGCCCGGCGATATCGTTGTGCTGTCCGGCGGCGACATGATTCCGGCGGACGTGCGGATTTTGAAGGCGAAGGATTTGTTCGTCAGCCAGTCCGCCCTGACCGGAGAAGCCGAACCGGTGGAGAAGTATCCGGAGCCGGATAAGGCCACGGAGGGGCACAACCTGTTCGATCTGCGGAATATCTGCTTTATGGGGACCAACGTTATCAGCGGCGCCGCTACCGCCGTTGTGCTCGCCACCGGAGATTTCACCTATTTCGGCAATATGGCCAGGGAGCTTTCGGGCGACCGCGCGCCCACCAGCTTTGACAAGGGCGTCAACGCCGTCAGCTATCTTCTGATCCGCTTCATGCTGGTGATGGTGCCGGTCGTCTTCCTGATCAACGGTATCACGAAGCACGACTGGATCGAAGCGCTGCTGTTTGCCATTTCGGTCGCCATCGGCCTGACGCCGGAGATGCTGCCGATGATCGTGACCACCAACCTTGCCAAGGGCGCCGTCAGTATGTCGCGCCAGAAGACGGTGGTCAAGCACCTGAATTCCATCCAAAATTTCGGCGCGATGGATATCCTCTGCACCGATAAAACCGGTACGCTGACGCGCGACGAGATCATTATCGAGCGCCATCTGAACGTGCAGGGAGAGGAAGACATCCGAGTCCTGAAGCACGCCTACCTGAACAGCTATTTCCAGACCGGGCTGAAAAATCTGATCGATCTGGCCGTCATTGAGAAGGCCGGAGAAGAGAGCATCACCTATCTGAACAACGAATACACAAAGGTCGATGAGATTCCGTTTGACTTTTCCCGCCGCAGAATGAGCGTCGTGCTGAAAAACAGAACCGGAGAGGCGCAGGTGATCACAAAGGGCGCCGTGGAAGAGGTCATGGAGATCTGTTCCTTCTGCGAATACGACGGGGAGGTTGTCCCGCTGACCGGTGAGCTGCGCCAACAGGTCGTGCGCATGACGGACGAGCTCAACGCACAGGGAATGAGAGTGATTGCGGTCGCGCAGAAAAAGAATCCGGCCGTGGAGGGTGTTTTCGGCGTCAAGGACGAAAGCGGCATGACGCTGATGGGCTATCTCGGCCTTTTGGACCCGCCGAAGGAATCCGCCGCCACCGCCATACGGGCCCTGAAGGAGTACGGGGTACAGGTCAAGGTGCTGACCGGCGACAATGAAGGGGTTACGCAGAAAATCTGCGGCGAGGTCGGCCTGCCGGTTGACAAAATCCTGCTGGGCTCCCAACTGGAGAAAATGAGCGAGGGCGAGCTCTTGAAGCAGGTGGAGGATACCACTGTTTTCGCGAAGCTTTCCCCCGTTCAGAAGGCGCGCGTTGTCGACGCGCTGCAGGAGCTGGGCCATACCGTCGGGTTTATGGGCGACGGCATCAATGACGCGCAGGCGCTGAGCAAGGCGGACGTCGGGATTTCCGTGGATACCGCGGTGGACATCGCCAAGGAGAGCGCCGACATCATCCTGCTGGAAAAAGACCTGATGGTCCTGGAGCACGGTGTGATTGAGGGAAGAAAAATATTCGGAAATATCATCAAATACATTAAGATGACGGCAAGCTCCAATTTTGGCAATATGCTTTCCATGCTTGTTGCCAGCGCATTCCTGCCGTTTCTGCCGATGATGCCGGTACAGATTCTGGTGCTGAACCTTCTGTACAACATTTCCCAGATTTCCATCCCGTGGGACAATATGGATGAGGACTACCTGCGCGTGCCGCGCAAATGGGAGGCTTCGAGCATCGGCAAATTCATGATCTTTATCGGACCGGTCAGCTCCGTGTTCGATATTGCGACTTATTTGCTGATGTGGTTTGTGTTCGGCTGCAATACGGCCTCCAATCCGGCGCTGGTCGCGCTGTTCAACGCCGGCTGGTTTGTGGAAAGCCTGATCTCGCAGACGCTGATCGTCCACCTGATCCGCACGCCGAAGCTGCCGTTTATCCAGAGCCGCGCGGCTTCTCCCGTTGTCCTTCTGACTACGGTGATTATGGCGATCGGCGTAGCGATCCCGTTTACGCCGCTCGGCGAATATCTTGGGCTGGCGGCTCTGCCGCTTCCCTATTTCGGCTGGCTGGCGGTGATTGTACTGGGATATACCCTGTTTGCGCAGATCGTCAAGTCCCTCTATATCAGAAAAAACCGTTCATGGCTGTAACGGAAAGAAGGGCCTGAGCATCCCGCTCAGGCCCTTCTTTCTGCTTATCTTACTTTTCTGACATTGTACATGGAGTTCAGCACGATCCAGTTCTGGGGGAAGAAACTGTTGATGGTCCAGTAGCTGACACCTCCCAGATTGTATTGATCCACCAGCCTGAGCTTTGCCTGAATGCTTCGGGCATCCTCGAACCAGACGACGTGCTGTTTTCCGTTTTCATAGTAATTGAAGAAGGGGGACTGTGCCTCCTCGTCGAACATGATCTGCGCGCCCACTCTGGACGCGAGGCTGACGGCGCCGGGGTTGGTCAGGGAGCGGGCGGCGCTGCCCTGAACGAAGGGCAGCGTCCAGTCGTAGCCGTAATTGGGAATCCCCATCAGGATCTTTTTGCTGGGAATGACGGAAACGGCGTATTGCAGCACGTTCTCCACCAGATTGACCGGGGCGACCGCGCGGGGCGGCCCATAGGTGTAGCCCCATTCGTAGGTCATCAGGATGACGTGGTCCACCAGGGTGCCGTGCGCGGCATAGTCGTGCGCCTCGTACAGCAGCCCCGTCTGTCCCTCGCTGGTTTTCGGCGCGAGAGCGGTGGTAACGATATAGCCCAGCGGACGCAGCCTGTCGACGACCTTTTTGATAAAGCTGTTATAGTTGTTCTTATCATTTGGAAAGATATATTCAAAATCGATATCCAGCCCGTAATATTGTTTTGCGTTCAGCGTCCTTACGATATTTTCCAAAAGGGTATTCTGAATATCCGGATTCGCCAGAATGGTATGGGCCAGATCACTGTTAAAGCTGGCTCCCTCCTGAATGTTGGTAATGACCATCATGGGACCGACATTCTGATTCCATGCGGCCTGAATCAGCGGGGTATCCTGTATGGGGGCCAGACTGCCGTCCGGACGGACCTGATAGCTGAAAATGCTGAGATAGGTGAGATGGGGCAGGGTGTTTTCGAGCGTAGTGGTGTTGATGTTTGGGAAAGCGTATCCGTTTACATCGATGGTTCCCAGCTTTTCGGTGGAAAGAGGAATCGTAATGACCTGGCCTGCCCTGATTCTGGAGGGGTCGGTGATAGAGGGATTCGCGCTCAGAATGCGGAACACCGTGGTGTCGTAGCGCCGGGCAATGGAATACAGCGACTCTCCGGAAGCCACGGTGTGGTCGACACTGTCCGCGTCCACCACAATCGCCTGCCCGATCATCAGCCGTTCCGTATTTTCCAGGCTGTTGTCGGCAATGATTTTCTGTATGGAAACGCCGTAGCGTCTGGAGAGGGAATAGATGCTGTCCCCCTGCCGCACGATATGTATCACCAAATCCATCACACCTTTTCCTTATAAAATGGCGGTAAGCGGCTGTCCTTTCTTTGCACAGAACCGCTTTCTACCAGTATATGAGAGGAGATTCCGGCGTATTCCTGCCCAAAAAAGAACACAGCGGTAAAAGCAAAAATAAAAAATCGACTGGAAAAAACAGGCTATTGACATTGACGCAACGGAAAGGTGTATGATCTTTTTGCAGGGAGGGGATTTCATGGAATACACGATTCAGAAGCTGGCGCGGCTGTCGGGTGTCAGCACACGTACGCTGCGGTACTATGATGAGATCAATCTTCTCAAGCCGGCGAGGATCAACTCATCCGGATACCGTATCTACGGGCAGGATCAGGTCGACCGCCTGCAGCAGATCCTGTTTTACCGTGAGCTGGACGTCAGCCTGGAGGAAATAGGGAAGATCCTCAGCGCACCGGATTTTGCCGTGAAGGACGCGCTGGGTTCCCACCGTGAGAAGCTCCTTGCCAAAAGGGTGCGGCTCGACGCGCTCATCGCCAATGTGGAAAAAACACTGGCTTACGCGAAAGGAGAGACAGATATGGCCGATCAGGAAAAATTTGAAGGCTTTAAGCAGAAGCTCGTTGACGAAAACGAACGGAAATATGGAGCGGAAATCTGTGAGAAGTACGGAGAAGAAGCGGTAGACAGAACCAACCGGAAGCTGAAGAATATGACGCGGGAAGAGTACGGCCGGGTTACCGCCCTGGGTGAGGAAATCATGCAGACGCTTCTCAGCGCCTACCGGACGGGGGACCCCGCCGGGAGCTTGCGCAGCGGGCGGCGGACCTGCACCGTCAGTGGCTGACCTTCTATTGGGACAGCTACAGCAGGGAAGCGCACGCCGGGGTCGCGCAGATGTATGTGGACGATCCGCGCTTCACCGCCTATTATGACAAGCACCAGCCAGGGCTGGCCGCGTTTCTGCGTGACGCGGTTCTCGTCTACACCGGCACAAAAAGCGAATAAGCGTAAAAGGAAAGCGGCGGGCAGGATAAAATCCTGTCCGCCGCCTGTCTGTAGATAGAATGATCTGTGTTATTGGTTTCTCTCCAATACCTTCGCCCAGGTCGCGCCCTGCAAGAAACTGCCCTCCGCGTTGTTTTCCATCTGCAAAAACATCTGATAGGGGACGGCAAACGAGAGCAGGTCCTTATCGATGTATTTTCTCGCAGAGATATCCGTCATGCCGATAATCGCGCTGGGATGTTCCTTTTTTGCCTGGGCAAACGGCAGGATGCACACGCTGTGGCATCCGGCGCCGAAGGGGGCGATCACGGTTTCCGTTTCCCCGGCTTCCCTGTCGTAGTGGGCCAGGACGATCAGCGCGGAAAGCTGGTCCGGATTTGCCAGGAATACGACGTCCTCGGGCGTTTCGTTCCCGTCCACCTGTTCCAGCGGCTGAAACAGGACGTATTCGGTCGGGACGTCCGTCATAGGCAGGGAATCGATGAACTTTTTTGCCAGTTCCGGGGTCTTATAATATCTTTCCCCTATATCCAGCGGGGTGGAGGTGTGAAAATTTTTGGCGGCCTCGCTGCGGGCAAATTCCTGATTGCCCGTCGAAAGGTAATACTCGATTCCGCCGGGAAATTTGGTGTACTGGTTGCCAAAGCCAAGCCCGGTCCCCCCGCCCAGACAGCCGAACGTCTGACGGTCAAAAGCGGCGGTTCTTCCTTTCGCCGCGGACATCAGCATTGCCGCCACGCAGCCGTGACGGCCCTGCGCGAACTGCAGGGCGCCTTCCGGCTTGCTGTCGGAAAAAAGAACGGCTACGGGCGAGTAACGAAGGTTGACGGCGTTTGCAATTTTGCTCTCCATGATTCTGATCTCCTTTGTTCTTTATTGAGGTTGTCTTTTCTCTTTGCAGCCCTTTTATCGTGAGGGGAATTTTGTTTTTCAGTATTTTGAAACATCATTTGTATAAGAGGACTCCTGTAACCGTCGTTACGAACCTGTAACTGGAAACTTTTGGAACCGAGGCCTATAATGGAACAAGCAAAATCGAACTTGCATGATGAAAAGGGGTATTGATTAATGAAAAAACGGATGGTTTTTTGGATCGGAATGGCGATACTGACCGCGCTTGCCGGGTGCGGCACGGAAATCCGCGCGGCATCCGCCGCACAGAGCGCACCGGAAAGCGTATCTTCCGGGGAAGCGTCTGTCCGTACGGTTTCCGCGGAATACAAAAAGGGCGATACGGAGATCACAGCGGGATACCCGCAATTTGACGGAAAAGAATATGCCGGAGTCAATGCGCAGCTGAAAAAAGAAGCGCTCAGCACCATGGACAACGTAAAGGCGCATGAGGACGCGGCGGGGATCATGGCCGAAACAGCCGGACGTGTGGAATTCAGTTCCAAGGATTTTGTCAGCGCGGCGTTTGAGACTTCTTTTTTGAAAAAAGGGAATCCTCATACGTTCCGATCGGTTCGCACAGTGAATTACGATCTGAAAGCGGATCAGGCGGTTATGGAACAGGACCTGATTGTGAATAATGACGCTTTGTACAAAGCGGCGGACGAGGCCGTAAAAAAGCAGCTTTCCCACGAACTTCAGACGTATTTTACTCCTCAGGTTTTAAAGGACAGTCTGGACCAGTCCCAACTCTGTTTCAAAAAGGACGGAATCGTCGTGAATTTCACTGTGAGCACGCCGGACGACCATGCCGAAATTTTGATTCCGTATGCCGAAACACTGGGATTCCGCACGGACAGTTCCGTTTGGAGCAATTTTGCGGCGTGACGGAAACTGCCGGAATTTATATTTCCAGCATCATCAGAATATGGGGAATTCCGTCCTCAAGGAATTCCTCTGAAATTTGCCGGAACCCCGCTTTTTCGTAAAGCGACCATGCGTAGGTTTGCGCTTCGATTTTGATTTTTTTGGCTCCCATTACCCTTTTGGCTGTTTCTATTCCCGCGGAGAGGATCTGTGTCCCCAATCCGCAGCGGCGTTTGCGCGCTACGACGCGTCCGATCGCCACTTCGTCAAATGCCGCACCCGCATCGAGAACCCGCAGATATGCCTGAATTCCTTCGTCGTCTTTTAAGTATACGTGATAAGCCGACTGATCCAGATCATCCATTTCGTGATAGGGACAATTCTGCTCTACAACAAACACATCGACGCGGAGTTTCAGAATATCGTACAGCTCATCCAGCGTCAGTTCCTTAAATTTCTTTGTTACAAGTTCCATAATCGTTCTTCTCCCCGTTTCTTTCTTTATCCAGAAACACTTTTGAACCGGTAGCGCCTTTTTGCCCCTGATATTTCCCCTGATAGGGCTTGAGGGCGATACCGTCCATCTGGGCAAATACCAGCTGTCCCACTCTCCAGCCGGACTGCAGCTCGATCGCGCAGCGGTTTGCGTTAAATAATTCAAGGGTGATCTCTCCCTCGAAGCCGGGGTCCACCCATCCGGCGTTCTGGATAAACAGGCCCATTCTTCCAAGGGAGCTTCTGCCCTCGACAAACGCGGTCAGGTCATCGGGCATTACGAAATACTCCAATGTGGTGGCAAGGACAAACTGCCCGGGGAGGAGAAGATATTTATCCGTCTGAATGGTTTTATATCGGATTTCATTTTGTAAGGTAATGATTCCGTCGGGGGAGTCTTCCACAATACTGAATGTGTTTCCAAGACGGATATCTACGCTTGCGGGCTGTATCTGTTCTTCCCCGATCGGTTCTATCAATAATGTTTTTTCCTTTAGCATTTTAATAATGGTTTTATCCGATAAAATCATAGTGAAATCCTTTCTTTGCATTTTATAAGCAACGTACTTGTAAGTATTATATCAGCCGAAGGCCCGAAACGCAAAAGAACCTAAACCCGGGATACTTGCGCCGCATGTCGGGTGTCTGACGCAGTCAGCCGCCCTTTTAGCCGAACCGGCGGGACGCCCGGTTTGCATACACGCTCTCATGTCAACCTTGATAAATTTCGATGGGAAGATCGTCGGGATCATGAAAAAACGTGCATTTTTTATTTGTAAATTCGTCAATCCGGATGGGCTCTGTCGCCACGCCATGTGCAAGCAGAAACGAGCAGACCGCCTCGATGTTTTCCACCTCAAACGCGATATGGCGTAACCCGGCCGCTTCCGGATAGCTAAGACGTTTGGGCGGAGACGGGAAAGAAAACAGCTCCAGACTGCAGGAATCGCTGATTTTCAGGTCAAGTTTGTAAGAATCCCGCTCGCGGCGATAGACCTCGCGGATAACGGGCAGGCCCAGAAGGCCAGCATAGAATTCTTTGGATCTCTGATAGTCTGAGCAAATGATCGCAATATGATGAACTTTATTGAAAATTGGCGGCATACCGGAGTCCCCTCTCATGGTATCGATCCGTGTACTTTGAAATATTATATCAGCTAAAAGCCTGAAACGCAAAAAAAGTTAAACTGCGGTATTAGAGTTTTAAAAGCAGAAATGCGCACATATGATAGGATTGATTATAGATGTGACGGTAGGGATAGAGCCATATGAGACATATTGATCTAAAAAAGCTCCTGAAAAGCGGGCCTGCGGAAAATATTTTCATTTCAGCGGCTTCCATTGCATTGCTCTATACACTGGTTTCCCTGTACTTTTGCAGCCATTTCTTTTTCAATACGGAAATAAACGGAGCGAATGTCTCATTAAAAGCGTACGGAACTGCGGATCAGGCGGTCAGAGACTATATGAAGGGCTACGAACTGCAGTTAACGGAAAGAAATGGGGAAACGGAGAAGATAGCGGGACACGATATCGGCTTGCGGTATCATGAAGAAGTCGGGATTTCTGGTATTTACCCTCTGCAAAGACCGTTTCAATGGATAAGCTCGTTATTTGAAGGTAAAAAATATACGATCAATGATTTATATCTTTACAATCAAGACCTTTTAAAAAAGGAAATTGACCAATTAAGTTGTTCCAATAGGACTGCCGAGGAACCGAAAAATGTCACTTTTCAGTATTCCAACGGGTTCTATGAAGCGGTCAAAGAAGTATATGGGAATGCAATCCTTCAGGATCGGTTGAACAAAGCCGTAAAGACGAGGATTGAAAAGGGAGAAGCAAAGTTAAATTTAGAGGAAGAGCATTGCTACAAAGAGCCGGAGTATACCTTGAGCTCCTATAAAACGCACATAGTAGAGAACCTGCTGAACAGATATGTATCCGCAAATATCACTTATCGATTCGACGGGAAAAGGGAAACGGTAAATGGGGATACCATCCATAAATGGATTACTGTCAGTGAAGATTTGGGAATTGCAATCAATCAAACCGCAGTTAAAAAATATGTCATTGAATTGAGCGGAAAATACGATACGGTCGGAGCGGCAAGAAGCTTCAAAACATCCGTGGGGAAAACCGTTGCGGTGAAAGGCGGTCTTTACGGGTGGAAAATCGACCGGCAGGCCGAAGCGGAAGCGCTGTTGGAAAATATAACGCGCGGGGAAGCAGTGGAAAAAGAGCCGGTCTATGCCCAGAGGGCTTTATTCAGAGGGGAAGATGAAATCGGCGATACCTATTTGGAAATCAACATAACAAAACAGCATGTATGGTTCTATTTGGACGGAAAGCTCCTGACCAACGGCTCCGTGGTAACCGGAAATCCCAACAGGGGATGGTCCACTGTGACCGGGGTTTACATGCTCAATTACAAACAGGAAGGCGCCGTTTTAAGCGGCCAGGGATATGAAGCCAATGTCACTTACTGGATGCCCTTTTTCGGAAATACAGGATTGCACGACGCCAGCTGGAGATATTCCTTTGGAGGAGAGATCTATAAAAGAAACGGGACTCACGGATGCATCAACGCCCCGTTCTATCTGGCGAAAACGATTTTTGAAAATATAGAAGTAGGAACCCCCATCATTTGCTATGAAGAAGGATAAAAAGAGATCATCACGCACCATGCTCCGGATTCCAGACGGGTATTGATATTTTGCCCGTCGTCTGAGGGATTTGAACCTTTGTGGTCCAAATCCCTTTCCTGCTTTTTAACCTTTGTTCATGGCTTTGGTTCCACGCAGGAGTTTGCCGCTTCCGTGGGCAGCTCTGCGGCGGTTCGCGGCGTGGCGGGAGGAGCGGAACAGCTTTCCCGCCGCACGATGTGGCACGGTACGATGACCTTCAGAGGCGAGGAATGCCCGCCGTTGATGCGGTCGATGAGCACGCGTGTCGCGATCTTTCCCATCTCGTCCAACGGGATGTGGATGGTTGTGAGCATCGGCGAGACATACCGGTCTGCTTCGATGTCGTTCGCACCCATTACCGAAAGATCCTCCGGCACCCGAATCCCGTGGCCCTTGCAGGCCTGCAGTACCCCGATGGCGGTATTGTCGTTGGCACAATAAAGCGCTGTGGCGTCCATACCCTGCGCCAGAAGACGTTCCAAACCCCGGAAGCCGCATTCAAAGGAAAGCACCGGATTTGTGGCAATGTTCCGTTCGCTGCGCTCAAGATCCAGCAGTTCCAGCCCGTGCAGGTAACCCCGGAAGCGGGCCTCGTTCCGATCCGTTCCCACAAAGCCGATGCGGTGATGTCCAAGGCCGTACAGATAACGCACAGCCTCCTGAGAGGCCAGATAGCCGTCGCAGATTATGCCGTCGCATCTCACGTCCAGATCGTTCCATCCAAGATAAACGGTTTTTTTGAAATGCTTGCTCAGAAGCTGGTACAGCTGAGACTGAAACCTTCCGATGATGATGAGCTGATCGCTGGAAGCCTCCTGCATAAACTGATCGGTAGAGCCGTTTTCGATTCCGCCCGAATAAAAGGTGTATTTCAATGTATAGCCGTTTTGGAAGGCTTCACGCTCGATACTGGATATGGCGTGGGTGAAAAAAGGGTCGTCCCGCACCTCCTCGGGTGAGCAGGCCACGAGGCAGTAGATGGAACTGATCGGCTGCGGCGAGGTCTTACCGGACTTCTTCAAAGACTGGGCTTCTCTGTTGGGCATATAACCGCCCGCCTGCGCGATTTTCCATATGCGTTCCTGAATTTCTTTGCCGGCGGCACTTGGCGATGTAGCGTTAAGCACCCGGGAGACGGTTGAGATCGACACATGGGCTTGGGCTGCAATTTCCTTTAAAGTCATATACAACAGCTCCTTTGCTTAAAAAGATAGCACAAAAATACGCAAAAGACAATAAAATTCAGAAACAATTTTCGGGCTATTATGGAATTTTTTGTAGTAGTTATGCAAAAAGTACAATTCAATTGACAGATATCACAAAAATTTGACCGTAAAACTTGCAAATAAGTGGGAATGAAAACGTTTGGGTAAAACGGAGTGTAAAATTTACGAAAATCGCTTGCAGTGTATCAGCGAAAATGGTACCTTTGTAATAGAAAAAATCGACGGATGTCGAAAGGAAAATGCCGCAAAGATGATCTGGATTTGCGAGATATTTGGGTTGAATTTCTACGCAAATTGAAGCAAAAACTGAGGATTGCAGGACCATTCTTGTGCTTTTGATGATGCGGTTTGGTTTCTGACATTTGCGGAGGCTTCTGCCTGGTTTAATCTTTCAGATTTCGGCGGCATTAAGAGCTTATGTATTGAAAGGGGAAACAACATGAAAAACATGAAAAGAGCACTTGCACTGTTTCTTACGCTTGCAATGATCTGCACGACAATGGCTGGCTGCGGCGGAACCGCGGACTCCGCGTCCTCTGCGGCCTCAAGTGCGGAAGGAAGCGCTGCGGGCACGGAAAAATCCGGCACCACCTTCGGCCTTACCCCGCTGGACAAGCCCACGACCCTGCGGGTCGGGTTCTTTTCCGGCTCCGCACACAGCATGCCCTTCTATATTGCCGACAAAATGGGATTTTTCAAAGAATTGAACATCGATGTGGAATATGAATCCTTTATTAACGGCCCGGCGATGATGGAGGTAAGCTCAAACTGGGATGTGTGCGACGTGGGAGGCCCCGGCGTCCTGAACGGCATGAAGAACCACGACGTCCATTTGATCGGGTTGTGCGACAACGAATTGAACACCGCCCTTTTTGTCCGCCCGGACAGCGACCTTGCAAAGGATCCTGCGAACCCGGATCTGTGGAAAGGCAAGACCATCATTCTTAACAGCGGAACGACCCTGCAGTATATGTGCGCGAGTTATCTGAACAGCATCGGCTCCAGCATCAACGACGTGAACATTGTCAGCATGGACGTTACCAGCAGTCTGACCGCGTTTAAGGCGGGTCAGGGCGATGCGGTCTGCGCATGGAACGCCGTGGCGTACAACGCGGACGACAGCGGACTCGTGCGTGTGACGGACATGAGCAAGATGGGCTTGAACAACGTCTGCGGACTGTGTGCGACGGGGGACGCCGTTAAGAACAAAGCAGATTTGCTCAAACTGACCTGGATGGTCTATTACATGACCGCGGCATGGTGCCAGGAGAGCGATGCAAACATGTCCAAGGCGGTGGAGCTTTATGTGCAGTCCTGCGAGGATGAGGGCGTGGCGTCCAGCGAGTCGATCTGTGAGCGCGCACTGAAGATTTTCAAATGCCCCTCCGTCAAGGAAAGCTACACCGATATGACGACCAAAGTGACGGACCGTTCCGGCTCCGGAGAGGTTCTTCAGGCTTCCAATTATCTTTTTGAAACGCTGGACTTCTTTATCGGACTGGGAAGCTATACGGCGGCGGACCGTAAGAACATTCTGGACAAGGGCCTCGTCGACTCCTCGGTTGCCGAGTCCTGTAAGGATACGCTGACGCAGCTGGGATATCTTTCGTAAAGAGGCGCCTTCCGAAAAACAGCAATATCTTATGGGATCGTCCCGGCCTCCTTAACCGGTTGGATCGGACGATCCCGAAGATTCTATAAGCGATTATTTCAGCACCGGCATGATGCGTCGTAACAAGCCTTTAAGGAGGAACGAATATGAGTGAAAAAGAATACGAGGCTGCCAGACTGACAGACGAAGAACGGGTCCAGCTGGTACAGCGCCAGAAGCGCCACAGCGATTACCAGCTGACGATGCTTTCCATTATCGGCGTGTTGGGCTTTCTGATTCTATGGCAGGTGGCGGTCGCGGCAAGCTGGCTGCCCAGCCGGTACGTGCCCATGCCGTCCAGGGTCGTCGAACTGTTTTTTGAAAAATGGACGGACCCCAATCCGGACGGCGCGACGCTGGGCCTGCATATCCTGAGCAGCCTGCAGGTGGCGCTCACGGGCTTCGGACTGGCGATCGTCATCGGTGTGCCGCTGGGCCTGCTCATGGGCTGGTACCGTGCTTTTGACAAATTTATGCGCCCGATCTTTGAGATCCTGCGCCCGATCCCGCCCGTTTCATGGATTCCGATCACGATCCTTTGGCTGGGCGTGGGCCTGAAAGCAAAAGCGTTTATCGTTTTCTTCTCGGCCTTCGTTCCCTGCGTGATCAACGCTTATACCGGAATCCGGCAGACGAGCCCCGTGCTGATCAATTTTTCAAAAACGTGCGGCGCCTCTAATTTCACGATTTTCAGAAAAATCGGGATTCCTTCCGCCATGACCATGACCTTTGCCGGCATACGGGTGGCGCTGGGCAATGCGTGGGCCACGCTCGTAGCGGCGGAGATGCTGGCTGCGAGTACCGGACTGGGCTATATGATCCAGCAGGGCCGTCAGTTTGCCCGGCCCGACATCATCATTCTCGGCATCGTGGTCATCGGCGCCATTGGGGTTCTGTTCACTTCGCTGCTGGGCAGGATCGAATACAGAGTATTGGGGTGGAAGAAATGAAAAAAACGGAAGAGACGATCGTGTGCAGCGAATATGAGCGCAGGGAACGACGGCGCAGCAAAATTTACAGCGTGCTTCCGTTCGTATCCGTTGCACTGCTGCTGCTGCTGTGGTTCGCGGCATCTTCCGCGGAAGGCAGCAACTTTCCCTCGCCAAAGGACATCGCCGACAGATTTACCCTGTTTCTGCAAAAGCCCATTAAGAACCTGAGCCTGATGGGCCATATCTGGGCAAGCCTCCAGCGCGTTTTCATCGCGTTGGGCATATCCTGGCTGGCCGGCATTTCCTTCGGCGTACTGATCGGCTGGAACAAAAAGGCGAACGCCCTGTTGGGCCCGCTGTTTACGGCCTTCCGCTCGGTTCCTCCTCTGGCCTGGGTACCGTTGGTGACCATGTGGTTCGGAA
Source organism: Caproiciproducens sp. (assembly GCF_053840905.1). Taxonomy (NCBI): domain Bacteria; kingdom Bacillati; phylum Bacillota; class Clostridia; order Eubacteriales; family Acutalibacteraceae; genus Caproiciproducens; species Caproiciproducens sp. The sequence goes on along the minus strand of NZ_JBNLXQ010000009.1, from coordinate 9,025 downwards.
CCGGTGAGTTCCCGAAGATCCTGATCGTTTTTGTCGGTGCGCTGATGCCGGTGGTGGTAAATACAGAGGCCGGCATTGCCAACGTACAGAAGCTGTATCTGGACGTAGGGAGCATTTTTAACGCCAGCCAGCGCCAGATGTTGTTTGAGATCGCCATTCCCTCGGCGCTGGACGCTATATTCGCGGGCATCCGGACATCCACCAGCGCGGGCTGGATGGTAGTGCTGGCAGCCGAAATGCTGGGCGGAAAATCCGGCGTGGGTTTTCTGATTACCCGCGGCATGGATTCGGGGGATTATTCCCTTTGCCTGCTTTCAATGATCTGCATCGGTCTGGTGGGTGCGCTGCTGGCTGTTATTATTCAAGTCTTAGAAAGGATCATCTTGCCATGGACAGCAAAAAAATCAAGCTGAAACTGGAAAATATCTCCCAAAGCTATATCGTCAAGAACAAGGTCTTTGACGCGGTTGTCGGCGTGTCTCTGGAAGTCAGAGAGTCTGAATTCCTGGTCGTTCTGGGCCCCGGACGCTGCGGAAAATCCGTACTGCTCAATATGATCGCCGGACTGGAAAAACCGGTGGAAGGGCGCATCCTGCTGGATAGGGAGGAAATCCGGGGCAGCGACGAGCGAATCGGCATGGTGTTTCAGAAGCTGGCGCTGATGCCGTGGAAAACCATTATGGAAAACGTCGAGTTCGGTCTCAAGATAAAAGGGATGAAAAAAGGAGACCGGCGGGAAATCGCACAGAAATACATCGATCTGGTAGGCTTACAGGGCTTTGAGAAATGCTATCCCAATCAGCTTTCCGGCGGCATGAAGCAGCGGGTGGGTATTGCCCGCGCCTATACGAACAACCCGGAAATCCTGCTGATGGACGAGCCGTTCGGCCAGCTGGATGCCCAGACCCGCTACGCCATGCAGGACGAAGTCCTGCGGATATGGGAAGCTGAAAAGCGCACGGTTATTTTTGTGACGAACAACATCGAGGAGGCCCTGTATTTGGCCGATCGAATTATTTTGCTGACAAACTGTCCGGCGGCGGTCAAGGACATCTATGAGATCAATCTGCCGCGGCCGCGCAATGCGATTGACCCGGAGTTTTTGCGCCTGCGAAAGCTGATCAGCGAAAACACCGACCTAGCACTGTAAGGAGGCGCATGATGAGCGAATATAAAGTGGAGGTCAACAACCTCACCAAATATTTCGGGAACCTGCATGTTCTCGACAACATCAGCTTTAAGGTCAAAAAGGGGGAATTCGTCTGTATCGTAGGCCCGACGGGCTGCGGAAAGACCACCTTTTTAAACCTGCTGACCCGTATTTATATGCCCTCCAAGGGCGACCTTTTGATCGACGGGGAATCTGCGACCCCGCAAAAGCATAATCTGGCGTTTGTCTTTCAGGAGCCTTCCGCCATCCCGTGGAAGACGGTGGAGCAGAACCTGCGCTTCGGCCTGGAGCTGAAAAAGCTTCCAAAGGGGGAGATCGACAAACGGGTGGAAACTATCATTAAGCTTATGGGTTTGGAGCCGTTCCGTGACGCTTATCCTCATCAGCTGTCGGTAAGCACCGAGCAGCGTATTATCATCGGTCGGGCCTTTGCCATGAATCCGGATCTTCTGCTGATGGACGAACCCTACGGCCAGATGGATATCAAGCTGCGCTTTTATCTTGAGGACGAAGTGATCCGCCTGTGGCGGGAACTGGGCAGTACGGTGATCTTCATCACGCACAATATCGAAGAGGCCGTTTATCTGGCCGAACGCATTCTGATCCTCAGCAACAAGCCCACCACCATCAAAGAGGATATGAAGGTGGAACTGCCCCGCCCCCGGGACGTGACCGATCAGGCGTTCATCGACATCCGTCAGTATGTCACCGATCAGATCAAGTGGTGGTAAGGAGAATAATGTATGTATGATGTTTTGATTGTGGGCTGCGGCGTGGTCGGCGCGGCGATGGCCTATGAACTGTCACGGTATGACCTTTCGGTATGCGTATGTGAGCGCTCCAACGATGTGGCCAACGGAGTGACAAAGGCGAACAGCGCCATTCTGCACGCCGGATTCGACTGTCCCGTCGGCAGCCTGGAGGCCAGACTGAACGTGGAGGGCGTGAGGCTGGCCAAAGAGATCTGCGAAAAGCTGGACGTTGAGCGGCGGGAGATCCCCAGCTTTGTCATTGCTTTTAATGAACGGGAGAAAAAAGAGTTGGATGCCCTTTACGAGCGGGGCATAGCCAACGGCGTGCCGGGCGTGCGCATTATCGGCCCGGAGGAAGCCCTGGCTTTGGAGCCCGGTCTGAATCCCGGGTTGATCGCCGCCTTATACGCGCCCTCCTCGGCGATTATCAACCCCTGGGAGTATGCCATTGCCATGGCCGAGACCGCCGTGACCAACGGCGCCGTGGTCAGGCTTTGCAGTCCGGTTACGGACATTGAGAAAATGCCGGAGGGGCATTTTAAGGTGACGGCCGGGACGGACGTTTACGAGGCAAAGTATGTCGTTAACGCGGGCGGCGCGTTCTCGGCGGACGTCTACCGGCTGGTGGGCGGAAACGACTTGAAACAGACCAATTTTTGCGGACAGTACTACGTGCTGGACAAAAATCAGGGAAAACTCATCAATTCGGTTATTTTTCCGTGCCCTGACGAGCACGGCTTTAAAGGTGTGCTCGTGGCGCCCACCGTACACGGCAATCTGATTGTAGGCCCGGATTCCTATGTGGTCGAAAACGGAGACTGCGTGGCCACCGTTTCCCCGCTGCTGGAGGAGCTTCAGGAACACGGCCACCGTTCGGTGCCCGGCATTGACTTCCGGCAGATCATTCACGAATACGCGGGCGTGCGGCCCAACACGCAGATACCGGATTTTGTTATCGAAGAATCCGGAATCTGTCCGCATTTTATTAATCTGGCGGGAATCAAGAGCCCGGGACTGTCCAGTGCGCCGGCGATTGCAAAAGAGGGCGCGAAGCTTCTTGAAGGCTGCGGCCTTGTCCTGAATGAAAAGAAAAACTTTATTGATAAAAGGAAGCGGATCAAATTCCGCGAATTGAGCCGGGAAGAGCAGGAGAAGATCATTTCTCAAAATCCGCTTTACGGCCGGGTCATCTGCCGCTGTGAGACTGTGACAGAGGGCGAGATCGTGGAGGCTATCCACAGGCCCATACAGCCGCGAACCATCGACGCCATCAAGCGCCGGTGCAACGCGGGCATGGGGCGGTGCCAGGGCGGCTTCTGCGGCCCCCGGGTTCACGAGATACTGGCGAGGGAACTGAACGTCTCGCCCATGGACATTCTCATGGACGAGCAGGGTACCTTCCTGCTTACTTCGCCAATCAAGGAGGCGGATGATTATGAAGCTTGAATACGACATTGTCGTGGTGGGCGGCGGTCCGGCCGGTTTGGCGGCCGCCTGCGCGGCAAAGGAAAACGGAGCGGAAAGCGTACTGATTTTGGAACGGGACAAAGAGCCCGGCGGCATTCTGAACCAATGCATCCATAACGGCTTCGGACTGCACTACTTTAAAGAGGAACTGACCGGCCCGGAGTATGCCGCCCGCTTTATCCATAAGGCAAATCTTATGGGCGTGGTGTTAAAACTGGATACGATGGTGCTTTTGATCGAGGGCAAAACCGTATACGCCGTCAACGCCGCGGAGGGGCTGCTCGAAGTGCACGCAAAAGCGGTCGTCCTGGCGATGGGCTGCCGGGAGCGCACCCGCGGCGCCATCGGCATTCCCGGCGACCGGCCGGCCGGCATCTTTACGGCAGGTACCGCCCAGCGCTATATCAACGTCGAGGGCTGGATGGTCGGCAGACGGGTGGTTATTCTGGGCTCCGGCGATATTGGTCTCATCATGGCGCGGCGCATGACCCTGGAGGGCGCGAAGGTGCTCGCCTGTGTGGAACTGTGTCCCTATTCCAACGGGCTCAACCGAAATATCGTTCAGTGCCTGAACGACTATAACATTCCGCTGTATCTCTCTCATACTATCACCGGAATCGTTGGTAAGCAGCGGGTGGAGAAGGTGCTGATCTCCGAAGTCGGACCGGACAGAAAGCCGATTCCCGGTACGGAGATAAGCCTGGACTGCGACACGGTGCTGCTGAGCGTGGGACTTATCCCTGAAAATGAGCTGACCCGCGCCGCAGGCATTCCCATGGACAGCCGTACCAACGGCTCGGTCGTATACGAGAATATGGAGACCGAAATGCCGGGCGTCTTCAGCTGCGGCAATGTGGTTCATGTGCATGACCTCGTCGATTTTGTTACCGCGGAGAGCCAGCGCGCCGGAAAGGCCGCAGCCGAATATGTCAAAGCGGGCGGGGAGGAGATGCCTGGCCGGGTGCTGAATCTCAAAAATGGTCCGCGCGTCAATTATACGGTGCCTCAGAAAATCCGTCCCGGCAAGGTGGAAAAGTCCGTCGATGTCTTTTTCCGCGTAAACAACGTCTATCACGGCGGTACGGTCCGCGTGACGGACGGCGAAAACGTGCTCTGCAGCTTTAAGCGGGACCATCTGGCACCCGGAGAAATGGAAAAAATCACAATTCCGGCAGGATTGCTTAACAAGGCGCTTGGGGATGGGCTGACCGTGGAGCTGGCCGTTAAGGAGGAATGAACGATGACTGAACTGATCTGTATTGTCTGCCCAAAGGGCTGCCACCTGCGCGTGGATGAAGAAAATGGCTACCGGGTCACCAATTTTGGCTGTCCCCGCGGTGAAGCTTACGGTAAAAAAGAGCTTACGAATCCTACCCGGGTGCTGACCAGCATCGTACATATCCGGAACGCGGCGCATCCGTGCTGTCCGGTCAAAACGTCCGGAGCCGTACCAAAAGCGAAAATCCGCGAGGTGATGCGCATGCTGAATACGGTTTGCCTGAGCGCTCCGGTAAAGATCGGCGACGTGGTGGTGCCCAATGTATGCGGAACGGGCTGCGACTGGGTCGCCACCAAGGATATGGGAAGGGAGAACGGAAGCAATGAAATTAGAATTTGAATATGGTCAGGGCATGATGAGTGCCGAGCTGCCCGACGATACGGACGTTTTTATCCCAGGTGAAACCGTCCCGGACCCACCCTGCCTTCCACAGGATTGGGACAGTCTCTATCACGCGACGCTTGAGAGCGTCCGGAACCCGATCGGCATGCCGGCGCTTTCAGCGCTCGCGCACAAGGGCAGCCGGGCTGTCATCATCATCCCCGATATCGTAAAGGGGGGCAATCAGCCCACAAGCCACCGAAAGGTGGCAATCCGGGTCTGTCTCGACGAGCTTTACGGCGCAGGCGTTGAAAAGAAGGACGTTCTGCTTCTTATTTCAAACGGCCTTCATCCGCGAGCGACCGTTCCGGAAATGAAAACCATTCTTGGACCGGATCTTTTTAATGAATTTTACCCCTCCGGACAGATCACAAGCCACGACAGCGAGGATTATGAGCATCTGATCGATCTTGGCTACACCGCAAACGGCGATCACGTCATCATGAACAAGTATGTTTATGATGCCGACGTTGCCATCCTGATCGGCCATACGCAGGGCAACCCCTACGGCGGATATTCCGGTGGATACAAACACTGCTCGACGGGCATCACGCATTGGCGGAGTATCGCGGCCCATCATGTTCCCCAGGTCATGCACCGTCAGGACTTCGTCCCCGTGTCCACCAACAGCGAGATGCGGAACAAGTTCGATCAGCAGGGCCAGTTTATGGAAGGGAAAATGGGAAAGAAATTCTTCTGCTGCGACGCCGTTCTGGATACGAAATCCCGCCAGATCGAGATCAACTCGGGCTGGGCAAAGGAAATGCAGCCGATCAGCTGGAAGATGGCTGACAAGCGCACCTATATCCACTGGGCCAAAAAGAAATATGACGTCGTCGTGTTCGGCATGCCCACGAACTTCCATTACGGCAACGGCATGGGAACGAACCCGATCCAGATGATGCAGGCCCTCTCGGCACAGGTCATCCGGCACAAGCGGATTCTCAGCGACCACTGTGTTTTCATCGTTTCCAGCATCTGTGACGGCTATTTCCACGACGAACGCTGGCCGTATCTCCGGGAGCTGTACAACCTGTTCCAGCACGATTATATGCAGATTCTGCCGGACATGAACCGTTACGGAGAATACTTTGCGACCAATGAGGACTATATCCGGAAATATCGGTTTGCGAATGCGTTCCACCCCTTCCATGGCTTTTCCATGATGAGCTGCGGGCATATTGCGGAAATGCACACCAGCGCGATTTATATCGTGGGTGCCAGAGAGCCGGGTATTGCCCGGGGAATGGGGCTGAAAACCCGCGCGACTTTCGAAGAGGCGCTTGAGGATGCCAAACGGAAATTTGTTGGGGAAAATCCCAACATTCTCGCTCTGCCCCAGACCTTTACGACCGCGGCGGTTCATTTGTGCATGAAGGACCCCGACAAAAACAGCACTTTCAGGGACGGCGCTTCCGATCATCCCTGCTGCGGCTGAGTGCCGCAGAGTCTGCGCGGCCTGAACAGGGACAGCGCTGCGCGCCGTGCCTCTATTTTTAAGGAGCGTTACACGTCATGACCATTATTTTGCTGCTTATCAGCTTTCTGGCCAGCGTCGCCGGGGCGATCTGCGGGATCGGCGGCGGTGTCATTGTGAAGCCGGTTCTGGACAGTCTGTCCGTCGCGTCGGTTTCAACTATCAGCTTTCTGTCGGGCTGCATGGTGCTCAGTATGTCCTGTTACTCGGTGTGTAAGGAACTGCTGAACGGAGAAAGCCAGGTGGCCTTTAGAACCGTCACCCCTCTGGCCGTCGGCGCGGCGGCGGGCGGCATTCTGGGGAATAACCTGTTCAGCTTACTGCGGGCCGCAGCCGCTCAGCCTGAGCGGGTAGGAGGATATCAGGCTGTCAGCCTTGCAGTTATTGTTCTGGGAACCTTGCTGTATACGGTCAAAAGTGACCGTATACGGACGCATAACGTCCGAAATATTCCGGCTTGCCTGATGATCGGCCTCCTGCTTGGACTTATATCGAGCTTTCTGAGCATCGGCGGCGGACCCATCAATCTGGTACTGTTTTACTATTTCTTCTCTATGTCCACGAAAACAGCCGCCCAAAACAGTCTGTATATCATTTTTATCAGCCAATTGGCCAGCCTGCTGACGACTCTTGCCACGCGCAGTGTGCCGGAGTGCAGGATAATCTGGCTGATCGCAATGGTAGCGGGAGGAGTCATGGGGGGAATTGCCGGGCGAGTTCTGAACCGGCGCCTGAATGACGAACAGGTGCGTAAGCTCTTTATTGCCCTCATGGCAGTTATTATTGTGATCAGCTGTTACAACGCGAAGCAATTTTTATTCTGAGGCAGGACCCCATACGGAAAAACTGGACTGAGCATGCCTGTCGCATCACGGACAGCGATACCGGCGCTTCAAAGATTCCCTCTCTGACTCCAGGCAGTTTTCCGACATAAATAATTACAGAGCATATCGGTGACCTTTAAAATGATATTGTGAGAATTCCATTTTAAAGCCATTCATCGAATATGCTCTGCTTTTTTATTTTTTCTCAGATTCTTGAAACCTTGGAAAATGCGGCTTTTGTCCGCACCGGATGAGGTCAAAAAAGTTTATTCTCCGCCCGCCCACAAGACAGCACAAAATTCATTTGCGGCGGCATAAACATTTACTGCGGCCAATGCGCAGATTATCGTACAAAAACATCACCGTTTTTCAGTCCGAACTCATTGTAATCGCCGCTTATCAGCTGCAGAGAATTATTTTCGGTACGTTTGAATTTCAACTCGTCGGACAACCAATTATGGCCGGTAGCATCATAGCATTTCAGTTCAAGGATGACGGTATCTTCGCTGCCGACAAAAGTATAAAGGTCTCCTTTATACCCGCTCCAAAAGATCTGAACATATTTTTGACCGTTCATTGTTCGTACTACATCGTCACTGTTTAAAGGATATTTCCATTTGTCTAACAAACAATAGGATTCCACAGAAATCGTTGCGCGCGAATCCTGCCCCGCGGAAAACCTGCATACAAAGGCAGAAGAGCCGTCATATTTCTGTCTGTTTTCTTCCGTATTAAAGAAAATCCATTCCTTTGAGCCGTATAGCGAATCCCAGTTTTTTGCCTTGTCCATGGGAACCGGCTCGCTGTGCGGCTTAGGTTTTGACGAAACGGCAGGCTTTACTGCTGAGGAAGTGGATTTTTTGCTGGAAGAGGAGCTGTTCGCTTCTTCGGCTTTTGATGTGCTTTCTGCTTTATTTGTGGTTTGTGAGGAAGTGCTTTGCGAGAAACTGTACAGCTTTTTATTTTCCTGCACTTGCTTTGATGATACAACGACCTGTTGGCTTTCTTTCAGCACAATGTTTCCGCTGCTGTCAACGGCTAATATGTCATTCGTGACAACCTTCCCGGTTTTGGAGTCTAAGATATTGCCATGATCATCCACCGTATAAAATTGGTAAACAGAATAATCTGCAGAGCTTGACACAGTTTGCGATACCGTCCGGGACGAGCCGGAATCATTTGTACCGGGACTTTGTTTGCTGCACCCGCACAAGCTGCAGAATATACCCAAAACCAGAACAAAAGTGAAAATTTTACGCGTGAATAGCCCTCCCTTTGCGGCCCGAAAGCCAATACCGATCAGTCCCCTGATCCGCTCAATCACGTCAGGGCCGAATCTATATCTTATTTTATCATATAAAAAAAGAAGTCGATTCTTTTGCAGAAATCGGCTTCTTTTGATAAAAATCTGGTGGAGACGAAGAGGATCGGGCGGTCCGGTTTCCGCCCGCGTTCCGCGAGTCCCTGCCTTTTTCCCGGTGCGCGGGCCATCGTGCTTTTTCTCTGTACTTGCGCCGGAGTCCGATCCCTCATCAATCTATAAAACCCAAGGCACCGACCCTTTAAGAGTCGGTGCCTTGGGTTTGGTGGAGACGAAGAGGATCGAACTCTCGACCTTACGGATGCGAACCGTACGCTCTCCCAGCTGAGCTACGCCCCCACAACGAAAGCTAT